>JANMVO010000358.1:0-5889 GCA_031392805.1 Rhodoferax sp.
CCAGCAGCGGCCGGCGCCCGGTAGAGGCGGCTTCTACAATCCGCACCCTGCCGCTTGCCGCAGCGGGCCGTTAGCTCAGTTGGTCAGAGCAGAGGACTCATAATCCTTTGGTCGTTGGTTCAAGTCCAACACGGCCTACCAGCACAACTTGCTGGTCATCAGCAGCGTGCTGATTGCGCTGTTGTGATGCAGTGCTTTGCGGCACGGGCTGTTTGACAGTCACGCCAGCCAGCACTTGCAAAAATTGACATTTAAATCAAGAATTGCGGTCGAACCGAAAAAACTTGATGCAAATATCAATTGCAAACCCTTCAAGACCTTGGTGAAGCTGTCGCAGCGCGCCGCAAGTTGCTGGGCCTGAAGCAAGCCGACGTGGCCGCGCAGGCCGGCATCACACCCGAATCCTTGTCACGCTTTGAGCGTGGCCGGGCGGCTGAATTTGGCGCGCGCAAGCTGCTGGCCGTGCTGGCCGTGTTGGGGGTTGAGCTGGACGTGATCACCCAAGGCCAGGCCGGCAACCTGGACGCGCTGCGCCGCGAACGTGCGCAGGCCCACACCGGGCGGGCGACCGGGACAGCAGGCAAGGCAGGCAAGGCAGGCAATGCAGGGAATGCAGGCAAAGCAAACACCGCCGGCCCTGCTGGCGAGGGCCAGTAGCGATGCAACTGTCCGTCTCGGTGCTGGGCCGCGAAGTGGCCACGCTGCAGCAAGTGGGCGACTTCAAAAGTGTGCTCACCTACCACCCGCAGGTGGCGGTGGACGACTTTGTGTCGCTGACCATGCCGGTGCGCACCGAGTCCTACGTTTGGGACGACCAGCTACCGCCCGTGCTGCAGATGAACCTGCCCGAGGGCTATTTGCTGCAGGTGCTGCAAGAACAGTTTGGCCCGCACATCGGCGCCAGCCCGGTGGCCTTGCTGTCTGTCGTCGGGCGCAACATGGTGGGCCGTTTGCAGGTGGCCGCACCCGGCGCCGATCTGGGCCAGCCGCCCAAGCCGTTGGACGTGGCCGCGGTGTTGAAGGGCGACAACGCTGAACAGGCCTTTGCCGCGCTGGTGCGCGAGCACGCCACCAGCGGTGTGTCGGGCGTGGTGCCCAAGTTTCTGGGCGCGCAAGTGGAGGCCGTATCGGCACTGGCCCTGCACAAAAAAGCCAGCCTCATCACCCGCCGCCACATCATCAAAGGCAGCAGCGCTCAATTGCCATTTGTGGCCCTGAACGAGAGCTTGTGCATGCAAGTAGCCAGCCGCGTGCTGCCCACCGCCAAAACCGAAGTGTCAGACGACGGCCAGGCACTGGTGGTACACCGTTTTGATGTGGACGAAGACGGCCAGCCGCACTGGGGCATGGAGGACTTTTGCAGCCTGCTGGGCCTGCGCCCGGCCGCCAAATACGACACCACCTGGGAGCGCATCGCCCGCGCCGTGCGCGACCATGTGCCCGGCCCGCAGCGGCTTGACACATTCCGGCAGTTGGCCACCACCTTGCTGCTGACCTACGCACTGCGCAACGCCGATTGCCATGCCAAGAACCTGGCGCTGCGCTACACCAGCCGGGCCGACGTGCACCTGTCCCCCGCCTACGACATGCTGACCACCAGCGTGTACGCCGGCTACCAGCACAACCCGCCGGGCATTGAGTTCATGGGCAAGAAGACCTGGACCCCGGGCAAGAACCTGCAAAAGTTCATCGCCGCCACCCTGGGCATCCAGCCCAAGGAGCAACAGCACATCGTGCAGGCCATCAGCGACGCGGTGGCTGATGTCGGCCCGTTGGTGCGCCAGGCCATGCAACAACACCCCGCATTTGACGACGTGGGCAAACGCATGCTGCTGGCCTGGGCTGACGGTGTGCAGGGCCTGCGTGACCAGCGTGTTTACGCGGTGGGGGATTGGGCGGCGGGGGCTGCGTTTGAGGGTTTTTCGTTGCCGCCGAAACAGAAATCAGAAAAAAACGAAGATTGGCCAATCTCCCCTGCTGGGGAAGCGCTGAATTGAAGACAACCAAAAAACCAACATGCCCCATATGACTATCACTCTTGCCGAACTGCTCAAAGACAGCGCTTACAAAATCAGTCAATTCAAACCTACACAGATTAGCGCACTGGAATTAGCAATTTCCAACAAAGACGCCGCCAAGCGACCCGCCCCATATGTCACCTGCCTGGTGCGTGGCAAACCCGTCAGACTCACGCCTGAAGAAGCCATTCGGCAGCTGTACGTGATGGTCTTGCGCGACGACCTGGGCTACCCTATCAAGCGCATGCAACTTGAACATGAAGTGACCTTTGGCCGTGAAAAGAAACGTGCCGATATTTGCATATTTGACAAAAACAAGATTGACGCACCGTACATCTTGGTTGAAATCAAAAAACCCAAACTCAAGGATGGCAAGGAACAACTCAAGAGTTACTGCCACGCCACGGGTGCCCCAATGGGCGTATGGACAAACGGCGAACAAATATCTTATTACCATCGCAAAGACCCAAATTACTTCGAAGACATTCCCGCTATTCCAACAGCCCACGAGCGGTTGTCGGACGTCCTCAGTGAGCGCTGGACCATCGATGACCTCGCCGCCCGCGACAAACTCGTCCATGAGAAAAAGTCACTGAAGGACATCATTCTTGAAATGGAAGACGAGGTGCTGGCCAATGCGGGCGTGGATGTCTTTGAGGAAGTGTTCAAGCTCGTATTTACCAAGCTATATGACGAACTGGAAGGCGGTCGCGACAAGAAGCGCCACCTGGTTTTCAAGAACTACGGTGAAACCGAAACAGAGCTGTACGACAAGATCCAGGCTTTATTCGACAAGGCCCGCGATCGATGGGAGGGCGTTTTTCCTGAGGGCACCGCACTTGAACTCACACCGAGCCACTTGGCGGTGTGCGTTTCCTCGCTGGAAAAGGTCAAGCTTTTCAACTCCAACCTAGAAGTGGTGGACGAGGCCTTTGAGTACCTCATCAGCAAGTCCAGCAAAGGAGAAAAAGGCCAGTACTTCACGCCACGCTATGTTATCGATATGTGCGTGAAGATGCTCAACCCTCAAGAAAGTGAAACGCTGATTGACACGGCTGCCGGCAGTTGCGGCTTTCCAGTGCATGGTATTTTCCACGTGTGGGAGCAGATCATGAAGGATGAGGGGCTGACCAAGAGCCACCTCTTCACGACCGAGAAAAAGCCGGCCCGCTGTGAAGACTATGTTCGCAACAAAGTCTTCGCGATTGACTTCGATGAAAAAGCCGTGCGGGTCGGCCGCACACTGAATTTGATTGCTGGTGACGGGCAAACCAACGTGCTGCACCTGAACACTTTGGACTATGAGCGCTGGGGCGAAACAATCCAGAAAGTGGCTTGGCTCGACGTGTACGGCAATGGTTGGCAAAAGCTGCGCAAGCTGCGCTCCACCAAAGACCAGAACCGTGACTTTCAATTTGACGTGTTGATGGCCAACCCGCCATTTGCAGGCGACATCAAAGAAACCCGCATCCTTGCCAAGTACGATCTGGCCCGCACAATCAGTTTCGACAAGATCGCCAATGTCGATGTCACCGACAAGAATATCGTCGATGCCCGTCAACGCGCCCCCGGATTTGCTGAAGCGCTGACGGCAAGCCACGAAGTGATCTACCAGATGGCTGATGGTACTTACCGCAAAGTGAAGGTGAAAAACCAAAATACTGTGGGCCGCGATATCTTGTTCATCGAGCGCAACCTCAGTTTCTTGAAGCCCGGTGGGCGCATGGCCGTGGTATTACCGCAAGGCCGGTTCAACAATTCATCAGACAAGTTTTTGCGTGAATACTTGGCTGCGTACGGCCGCATCCTGGCAGTGGTGGGACTGCACGGCAACGTGTTCAAGCCACACACCGGCACCAAGACTAGCGTGCTGTTTTTCCAGAAGTGGAATGATGACGCTCACGCCGGGCCGCTTTGCCCGAAGGTGGATGACTACCCTATTTTCTTTGCCACCATGCGCGAGCCCAGCAAAGACAACTCGGGCGAAAAAATCTACCGCCAAGGGTCTGATGGAACGCCACTGCTTGATGGGCACGGCCACCTGATCGTCAAGCACGACTTGTTTAACCACGACGGGCTGACCGAAGACGGCATTGCCGAAGCCTTTCAGGAGTTTGCAAAGAAGGAGGATTTGCCTTTTTTTCCATGAGCCCCTTTGACGGCGTGCGGTATGCGCGGTTGTTGGGGGGGCTTGATATTGCCGAGGTGCGCTTGATTGACTTGGAGTTTAGTGGCCGCCTTGATTCGGAATATTACAGACCACATCACCTTCGGGCAGAGGCATTGGTTCGCCAGAAGGGCGCTGAGCCAATGGCATCAGTTTGTGATTTCGTCATTGGGCCATTTGGCTCCGCATTCACCGTGGACAACTACTGCGATGATTCGACCTATCGCTATATCCGAGGCAAAGACGTCAAACCTATGGCGCTTGTAGAAGGTGACAACGTCTATATGCCCAAAGTCGATTTCGACCGACTATCCAAGTACGCTTTGCGCGCTGGGGATGTGTTGGTGTCGGTAGTTGGCACCTTGGGTAATTCTGCACTTGTGGAAGCTCAACACCTACCCGCAATTTTTAGCTGCAAGAGTACTGCGCTTCGAACTAGGGGCATCGACCCCCGGTATTTGATCTCGTACCTGAATTGCGCATACGGACGTGGACTGCTCACGCGGAAGGAGCGCGGCGCAGTTCAAAAAGGGCTCAATCTAGATGACTTGAAAACGCTCCCGATCTTTATTGCGGGGCAGTCGCTTCAGAAGCGGATCGCGGATGTTTATCAACTTGCCACAGCAGCAAATGCAAGTTCGAAAAGAAGTATCGGAGTCGCTGAGGCCCACCTGCTTGGCTCGCTTGGCCTAGAAAACTGGCAGGCCCCCAATCCCTTGAGTTACGTCCGCCGCAGTAGCGAGGCTTTTGCATCAGGGCGGTTGGATGCACAGCACTTTCAGCCGCGCTTTCGGGTATTGACGGACTTCATCAAGGCGACGGGTCAAGGTGTCCGCCTGGCCGATTGGCTGCGCGAAAACCAACGCGGGAAACAGCCGGATTACGCCGATACCGGCTTGCCTGTCGTGAACTCCAAGCATGTACTTCGGGGTGAGGTACGGCTTGATGACGACAACAGAAACGCAGCATTCGGCGACGACGATCTCCTGATCCATCACGGTGATGTGCTGATGAATGGGACAGGTGTTGGCACCATCGGCCGCGTCGCGCCCTACCTGCACCCTGAGACGGCCATCCCCGACAACCACGTCACTGTCCTACGGCCCCAAAAGGGCTTGGATGCCGTGTACCTGTCGGTCTTTCTCAACTCCATGGCCGGGCAGTGGCAGGTCGAGCAGCGTTTACGCGGGTCGTCAGGCCAGATCGAGCTTTACCCAAGCGACATTGCCGAATTCAAAGTTTGGATCGCACCGCCAGCGGTTCAGACTGATATTCGCCAAGCCGTGGAAACGAGTTACGCGAAAAAACAACGCGCCGCAAAATTGCTCGACGCTGCAAAACGCGCAGTCGAAATGGCTATCGAAGACAGCGAGGCAGCGGCGTTGGTCTACCTGACCGGGGTAATGTCAACGCACTGAGAAGCGGCATCCCAACGGCCGAAATCACCCGCCGCCAAACCGGCGACCGCTTGCGCGGGTTGTTCGACATCTTGATGGCGCCGCAGCCAGGCATTGCAGCGCTGCACATCTGCCGCCGGTGTTTGATCCACCACCGCCGCCGAAAGCTCACCCCACCGGTCTGACCCGCATCCGCGCCGCCCGCGCATGCGCCTGCAGGCCCTCGCCATCCGCCAGCTCCGCCGCAATCGGCCCCAGCACCTGCGCGCCGGCTTCACTCACCTCAATCAAGCTGCTGCGCTTTTGA
>JANMVO010000374.1:0-1619 GCA_031392805.1 Rhodoferax sp.
GGCTGCGAATCGACCGCAGCGGTCCATTTTTCACCGTCTTTTTGACCCATAGCGGGGCTATGGGCCTGCAAATCCGGTAAAAACTGTCCTCGCTGGGGCCGATTCTCGCTATCGACGCCATAAGTCCGACAGGCTGCAAGAGTCCATCGAAATAGTGACTGCAAAATTCTTGTTTGCCGCTGTAATTTACCCTGATAATATAACTGTAAAAATATACAGTTCACCTTTTGCTTAAATACGCTCGGAAGCCAGCCTCAAAGTTACCCATGAATTCTCTCGAACTATGCGCCGGTGCCGGTGGACAAGCCCTGGGGCTGGAGCGCTCGGGCTTTGAACACGAGGCCCTGGTGGAAATCGACGCGGCAGCCTGCAACACGTTGCGACTCAACCGCCCGCAGTGGAATGTCATTGAAGGTGATTTGGGCCAGTTTGATGCGCGCTCTTACCGGGGCGTTGATCTCGTGGCGGGCGGCGTGCCCTGCCCGCCGTTCTCCAAGGCCGGCAAGCAACTCGGCGCTGATGACGAGCGCGACATGTTCCCGCAAGCCATCCGGGTGGTTGACGAAACCCGCCCCCAGGCCGTCATGCTGGAGAACGTGCGTGGCTTGCTGGATGCGATGTTTGTCGATTACCGCCACAATATTTCGCGGCAGTTGAAAGCCATGGGCTACTGGTCAGACTGGCACCTGTTCAACGCGGCCGATTTTGGCGTCAGCCAACTGCGCCCGCGCGTGGTTTGCGTTGCGGTGCGCAATGAAATCGCCCCCTATTTTCGTTGGCCCGCACCATCCTTGAAATTGCCACCCACCGTTGGGGAGCTGCTGCACGATTTGATGGCAGCAAATGGCTGGCGCGGCGCAGACACGTGGCGCAAACAGGCCAAGGCCATCGCGCCCACGCTGGTCGGCGGCAGCAAGAAGCACGGTGGCCCCGACTTGGGGCCCACGCGCTCCCGCGCTGCCTGGGCCAACCTGGGCGTGGACGGGCGCGGCCTGGCCAATGAGCCGCCAGCGGAAGGCTTTGAAGGCATGCCACGGCTCACGGTGCGAATGTGCGCGCGCATACAGGGCTTCGCGGATGACTGGCAGTTTGCTGGTAAAAAGACGCCGTCTTACCGCCAAGTGGGCAATGCGTTTCCACCGCCCGTGGCACACGCGGTCAGTGCACAGATTGCAAGTGCGATTGAGCTGGCAGCGGCGCAACGGCTGATGAAGCGGGCGGCGTGATGGCCAAGCTTCCCACTGGCAAGACCATAATTCCCAACGTCATTGTGAAGGCTGGCGGCGCGCGTGCCAGGCTGCGCGAGCATTTCCTGTCAAACATTGGCCGCGTCATGGATTCAGCAGAGTTAAGACCCATTGCAGGCAACATCAGCGAATGGGCGCGGCGTGTGCGTGAGCTGCGCACCGAAGAAGGCTTTCTGATCCTCACGCACAACGACCGCGCGGACTTGAAGCCTGGGCAGTACCTGCTCGAATCCGCCAAGCCGCAACCCGCTTTTGCACGAGGCATTTCCAAAGAAGCCAGGGCCTTTGTGCTGGACCGCAATGGCTTCACCTGCCAGATGTGCGGTGCCGTGGCCGGTGAGCCGCATCCGTATGACCCCACGCGCAAGACCC
>JANMVO010000436.1:0-3068 GCA_031392805.1 Rhodoferax sp.
GCTTGACGATCTTGTCGCCCACGGACTGCCCAAGGACGCGCTGAAAGCCAGTGTGGACCGTGTGTATCTCAGTGGCGAAGACCGAAAAAAACTCCTTTACCGAATCATCCCCGAAGCCACCTACAAGCGCCGGCGCAGCACGCTCACGGCTGACGAGTCTGGAAGGGCGGAACGCCTGGCCAGGATTTTCGCCACCGCCGACTATGTGTGGAATTCAGAAGACGATGCGCGTGCGTTCCTGAGCAGACCCCACCCCATGCTTCAGGGCCGCACGCCGCTGGATGTGTCCATGACCGAGCTGGGTGCCAGACGGGTTGAAGAATTGCTCTGGAAGCTCTATTACGGCATTGCCGCCTGATGCGGATTTACCGGATAGGGGACAGCCGGCATCCACTTTGGGATGGCACCGGGGCCGCCATGGTAGGCGGGCGCTGGAACAGCCCAGGCCGCCCCGCCATTTACGGCTCGCTGAGCTACGCCTGCGCCATGCTCGAAATTCTGGTGCATGCCAACATTGGCCGCATTCCAGCGACGCATGGCTATCTGGTTGCCGAAATCCCTGACGGCCTTCGCGTAGAACGCCATGAAGCGCAGTCGCTTCCCGCTGGCTGGGATGGCGACGACCCCTCGATTGCCCAGCGTTTTGGCGATCAATGGCTGCAAGAGGCCCGAAGCGCCGTGTTGGTCGTTCCCTCCGTCGTGGCTACGCTCGAATGCAATGCGGTCATCAATCCGTTGCACGCCGATACAAGCCAGTTGCGGGTATCGCCCAGTCAAAAAGTCATCTGGGACCAGCGGCTGTTTAGCCGCCCTGGTGCTTGAAAATCACCCGGTCAATCCGCATCCCCGGCTTACCAAGCCAATAAACACCGCCCATGACCCATTCAAAAAAAACCAAACCCGCCACTGGCAAAACCAAAGCCTCCAGGACCATCGCCTCAGTCTGCTCGAGTTAGCCTTGATTTAGGCCTGTAGCCCTGGTGCAATATGCGTATATAGCTATTATTTGTATAGTACCATCAGCAAAACATCAATCCCGGCCAGCGCTGGAGAATTGAATTAATGCACGCCGAAAAAATCGCTGCCGACACAAATTTCCTGAACCCGCTAGCATCAGCGGTCTGACTTTTTCAAACCCGGTTCACCCGAACCTCCCTCAAGGACGACCCCATGAAGCTCTATTACTCTCCCGGTGCCTGCTCACTCTCCCCCCACATTGCGCTGGAAGAAGCCGGTTTGGCTTATGAGGCGATTGCCGCGCCCACCCAGACTCACCAATTGGCTGACGGCACCGACTACTACACCATCAACCCGCTGGGCTACGTTCCGCTGCTGGTGCTGGACGACGGCACCAAGTTGCGCGAAGGCCCGGCCATCGTGCAATACATTGCCGACCAGGTGCCCGCCAAAAAACTGGCCCCCGCCAACGGCACGGTTGCCCGCTACAAGCTGCAGGAAATGCTCAACTTCATCGGCACAGAATTGCACAAGGGCTTTAGCCCCCTGTTCAACCCGGCCACGCCTGCGGAGTACAAACCTGTGGTGATCGCCAAGCTGGCCGAACGCCTGAAGTTCACTGACGGCGAGCTGGCTGGCAAACAGTTCGCCATGGGCGACACCTACAGCGTGGCCGACTGCTACCTGTTCACCGTGACCGGTTGGGCCCAATACGTGGGGGTTGACCTGTCTGGCTACCCCAACTTGCTGGCCTACCGCACCCGTGTCGCTGCCCGCCCAGCTGTGGTCGCCGCGATGAAGGCCGAAGGCCTGATCAAGTAAGCCTCAAGTAACCCCAACGCCCCCCTATTGCCGACATTCCACCCGCATGACCCTCCAATCCACGATACTTTTCAGTCCCATCCAGGTCGGTGCCATGCACCTGGCCAACCGTGTTGTCATGGCCCCGCTCACGCGCAACCGCGCGCCCGGTGCCCTGCCTACCGCCTTGATGGCCACTTACTACACGCAGCGCGCCGACCCCAAAAACGGCGCGGGGCTCATCATCACCGAGGCCACCGCCATCAGCCACCAGGGGCAGGGCTACGCCGACGTGCCCGGCATCTGGCGTGATGAGCAGGTTGCAGGCTGGCGCCGCATCACAGATTCGGTCCACGCGGCTGGCGGCAAAATCGTGGTGCAGTTATGGCATGTCGGGCGCGTGTCGCACGCTGAGCTGCAGCCCGGGGGCGGCGCACCGGTGGCCCCCTCGGCCATCACCGCCAAAACCAAAACCGTGCTGATCAAGGAAGGCGTTGCCAGATTTGTCGAGACGTCAACCCCGCGCGCCTTGCACCTGGACGAGTTGCCCGGCATCGTGCAGGACTACCGCCACGCAGCGGCCCAGGCCATGGCCGCCGGGTTTGACGGCGTCGAGGTGCACGGCTCCAACGGCTATCTGCTGGACCAATTCATGCGCACCGGCTCCAATATTCGCACCGACGCCTATGGCGGCAGCGTCGAGAACCGCGCACGCTTGCTGATCGAGGTTTTGAGCGCCATCACCCGCGATATAGGCGGTGGCCGCACCGGGGTTCGCCTGTCGCCCGTCACCCCGTCCAACGACGCGCAAGACCCCAATCCGCAGCCGCTGTTTGAGTACGTGGTGCGCCAGCTCGGGCCCCTTGGTTTGGCGTACCTGCACATCATTGAAGGCGCAACCGGCGGTGCGCGTGACCATCAACAAGGCGACACGGCGTTTGACTATGTGGCATTGCGCAGCGCCTACCGGCAAGCCGGTGGCAAGGGTGCGTGGATGGTCAATAACTCGCTCGACAAGCCGCTGGCCGAGCAGTCTCTGGCCGAGGGCGCCGACCTGGTGGCGTTTGGCAAGAGCTTTATCGCCAACCCCGACCTCACACGGCGCCTGCGGGAAAACGCGCCCCTCAATGAGGGCAACCGTGCCACCTTCTATGGTGGTGGTGCTGAGGGCTACACCGACTACCCGGCGCTGGCCTGATCGGTCATAACTTCATTTCATCATCGCCTGATCTGCTGGAATGGCCGCACGATCAGTGATGCCGGACCCGCATCACATTGACCTGCCACACCCAAACGCATTTCGGCGGTTC
>JANMVO010000444.1:0-6703 GCA_031392805.1 Rhodoferax sp.
GCCATTGTTGCAGATGTAACAACGCCCGTCCGGTCCGAGGGCCGCGCCGTTCGGCCCTCCCCCGGTCTTGGCGATCACATGTTTGCGGCCATCCGGCTCAAGCCGTGTGAGAGCCTGGCCCGCGACCTCGACCACCAAGACCCCACCATCAGGTAACGCGATGGGGCCCTCGGGAAACTCGAGTCCGCTTGCGATTTCGCGTTCCATGCGCATGGTCTCCTTGAGCGCCAGCAAGAGTTCGATGGACGCGGGTTTTGGTATGGCAGAGTCGGATGATTCTACCAAAGGGCTGGTCCAAGCGGTGAAAAATCAGCCTAGGTAGACCGGGCCTTTCAACCTGGGGTCCCGACGTTTTCAGGGCAATAAGTCCCGAGAGCGTTCGATTTGGTGGGGTGAGTGATTGGGTCCTGTCGCATTCGCGGTCGCACCGCCTGCTTGTCTATGCTGAGCCGACACGCTGCGCTTGCCAACAGCCTTTGATTAAAAGTCAGATCAAAAAAGGGGATATTTCAGCTTTGGGTTGACAAAAGCTCGCGGCAAAAGTTGACAGCGCAGATCATGCGTGGCAAACTATTCAGAATGTATTCGGATATCAGAATAACAATCGCACAAGCCGTTGCTGCAACCCGCATGCCAGTCTCACGCGGGCCGGTCTGTCGTCAGTCACGGCGGATATGCACCGGTATAGCCGAGCAAACGCGAGATCGCTTCCGCACCCTGACCGGCGATTTTCTTGATTTCCATTTCGCGCTCTGCGACGCGCGACGTGGGTGCAGCGATCAGGACTGCGCCAACGACTGCTCCGCGCCGGTCAAAGTAGGGCGCTGCTATGCCGGTGGCCGCTGTTACCGTGCCGTCCACTGTCATCGCGCAGCCCTCGCTGCGCACTTTCGCAATCACTTTGCTCAACGCGGTTCGCGTGGCCACGGTCTTCGTGGTGAAGCGCTCGAACGGGCCGCTCGCCAGATACTGCTCGCGTTCCACCGCCGGGAGAGAGCTCAGGATCGCATGACCGCTGGCGGCGGCGCTGAGAGGCCGACGCTCGCCAACGTTGACACTGAAGCGCAACCAGCTATCGGACTCGACGACGAGCGCGTAGAGCACATGCCTGCGGTCTTCACTCAGAGTCCCAAGAATGACGGTTTCACCAGTGCTGCGCGCCAGGCCTTCGAGAATTGGCCGGGCCAACTCAGAAAAAGAACGGCCTCCGTGTATGGATTCGGCAAGCTTGCGTGCTCGCGGACCCAGCACATAGGTGTCGCTTTCGAACACGACGTAACCCACCTGGGCAAGCCCCTTGAGAATTGCAAACAAGCTTGTCTTTGGAACATCGAGCGCTGCGCTCAGTTCAGCCAGGGACATCCGGCGTGCCTGCTCGGCGAGCACCTCGATGACTCTCAACACGCGCGCGATCGCGCGCGGTGGCGTAAAGGTCCGATCTTCGGGGGGTGGATTGTGTGTTGTCATGATTTCCGAGGCACAGATCTCTATCGTATCTGGCGTGCGATGGATACGTACCAGCCCGACTTTGATATTAGCAAAGGACTGCATCGATGACCTCGCCAACAATGGATGCGATCAGAGATCAGGTGGTCCGCCGCCCGCTCGCGGGCGTCCGCGTGGTGGACCTGACGCGCGCCTTGTCGGGGCCTTTCGCTACGATGATTCTCGGAGATCTCGGCGCCACGGTTGTAAAGATAGAGCCAGCCGATGGCGGCGACATGACGCGCGCATGGGGACCCTTTGCGGCTGACCAGAGTACCTACTACCTCAGCGCCAACCGAAGCAAGCAGAGTCTGGCGCTCGATTTTCGCCATCCTGACGGGATCGCCGCGATACGCCGCATGGTGAAGGCGAGTGCCGTTCTGATGGAGAATTTTCGGCCCGGCGTAGCAGACGCGATGGGCGTGGGTTATGAGGCGCTGCGTGCGGACAATCCCGCTTTGGTGTACGCGAGCATTTCCGGCTACGGCAGCACCGGACCCGCGAGGGATTGGCCCGGCTTCGACCAGATCGCACAGGGGCATGCCGGCCTCATGGGCCTGACGGGCTCCGAGGGGCCGACCCGGGTTGGGGCTGCGATGGGCGACATGACCGCCGGAATGTGGGCCGCATTGGGCGTTGTAGCGGCCTTGCGCAGCAGCGAGAGCACCGGGCGGGGTGAGCACGTCGAGACCTCGCTGGTGGCCAGTCTTGTGGCCATGCTCGGTGTGCAAGGTCAACGTTATCTGAGCACCGGGGAGATACCGGAACGCTCGGGAAATACGCATCCGGTCATCGCGCCTTATGGAACCTTCGCGGCGCTTGATGGGCCGATGAATATCGCGCCAGCGACTGAGCGTATGTGGCGCGCCCTATGTATCGAGGTCGGGCTGCCGGGTCTGCCGGACGACCCGCGCTTCACGACCAATGCGTTGCGGGTGAGTCACCGCGCTCTGGTGCATTCCACCATTGAAGAGCGCGTTCGTCAAAAACCGCGCGCTGAATGGATGGAGAAATTTATCGCTGCGGGCATTCCCGTCGGCTGCATCAACCGGCTTGACGAGGTCTTCGCGGACGCCCAGGTTCGACATTGCGAGATGGTGCGCGTGGTGCACCATCCCGAGCTTGGACCGATCCCGCAGTTGGCGTTGCCGCTGCGCTTCGATTCGCTGGATGTTCAGACGCCGGTGTGCGCCCCGCCGCTACTCGGTCAGGACAGCATTGCGATTCTGCGCGGCTACGGATTCGGTGAGGACGAGATCGACTCGCTGCTCAGGCGCAATATCGTCATTCAGCACGAAAAGGGCGAGATAGCTCGATGAAGGATTACGGCTTGCTTGCCATTCAGCGCCAGGCAAGCCAAGGCTGAGCTTCACGATGCCCAGCCACGTGGCGCCCTATTTTTCAACCCCAGGAGACACCATGATTCGCTTATTCTTTGCCGTGGTCATTGCGGCAATTTCTTTCGTCAACCCTATCGGTGCCTCTGCGCAAGGGTATCCAAACAAGCCAATTCGGGTACTGGTGGGATATGCGCCTGGCGGAGGCTCCGACATTATTGCGCGCCTCGTTGCGCAAAACCTGCAGACAAGGCTCGGTCAACCGGTGGTGGTCGAGAACCGGCCGGGGGCAGGCGGCAATCTCGCTATCGATCTGGTGGCAAAGGCCCGTCCCGATGGGTATACGCTGCTGGTAACGCCAAATACCTTCACCATGGCGCCGGCGCTGTTCTCCAAGCTGCCTTTCGACGTACTGAAGGATTTCGCTGGCGTTGGCATCATCGCGACGTCGCCGATGGTGGTGATTGTGAACCCCCAGGTGCCGATTTTCTCCGTCGCGGAACTGATCCAGTATGCAAAGGCGAACCCTGGAAAGCTTTCTTATTCCACGCCCGGCATCGGTACGCCCCAGCATCTCGGCACTGAGCTTTTCAAGGCAATGACAGCAACCGATATCGTTCACATCCCGTACAAAGGCGGCGCCCCGGCAGTCGCAGCGGTGGTTTCCAATGAAGTGCCGCTGTCGTTTGCCGCGATCAATTCCGCAAAGCCTTTCATCGACGCGGGCCGGGTGAGGGCGGTGGCAACGAGTGAAGTCAAGCGTTACGCGCAGTTGGGGTTGCCGACCATCGGCGTGACCGTCCCTGGTTATGACGTCGGCATCTGGTACGGCGTGGTGGTTCCGGCAGGAACCCCCAAGTCCATCATCGACAGGCTGAATGCCGAACTTGTGGTGATCGTGCAAATTCCTGATGTGAAAGAACAGATGGCAAAACAGGGTTATGAAAGTGCGGTTGCGCCGCCCGCAGAAATGGAATCGCAGATTCGCACCGAGGTTGAAAAGTGGATACGTGCGGCCAGGCAGGCGGGTGTCAAACAGGAAGACTAGACCGCAGGGAAAGGCGTGCAACTTTGTGCTGACCACCTCAGGCTGCAAATCTATTTAAGCGACGATGCTTTCATTGCACGCATGCAAAAGCAGGCGGGTCTGGACAGCGCAAACCCAGTCAACCAGGCGCGCGGACGCAAAGCCAATGTGCGCAAAATCCACACGAACATTCCCACTCACGAGAGCGATGTAAAACGTTATGCCGCTATGAAATTCACCAGCAAAGACCAGAGAAACCAACACATAGCTAACGGCTTTCACCAAGGCGTGCACAGTCAAACCGCGTTGGCGCTGGCCTTTGGCATATCAAGCTCGACCCTTAGCCGGGTTGTCATGGGATAAGAAAAGGGAGTGTGGAAATGAACAACGATTTTTGGGAAATGGGAGACTTGACCCAATACTGTTTATACTGTTTACTACTGTTTACTGTTCGCCGACAGTTCAACCCGAAATCCGGTTTCAGGCTCATATCTGTTTGGAAATGCACCACTCGTTCAGGCTCATACCTCGTTGGACAAGGCTAGTATTTGACAAACTTGGGTTAAGAGAGATAAAGTGGTTTCCAGCGTCATTTCTTCAACTTGGAATCAAAGCAAAATGCAACTCAACCCACAAAAACTTTGGCCGTGCCTGGTGATCGGCGCCACGCTACTTGCTGGATCGGTGGATGCAATGGCAAATACCACCACTTTTGCCGTACACAACATCGGCTTCCATCTTACCGGGGTCGGTGGCTCGCCCGCGTTGGGGGTGCTTGATTACCTGGGCGAGGCCCAATTCACTTGGACGTACACGGCGGGCGACTTTGCAAACGGGTTAGGCATACTGAGCTTTGTGAACAATCCCTTTAACGGCTCGCCCGAAGGCAACCCCACAACGGACGCTGCCGACCTCACTGGTTTCAGCACCACCTTGGCCGGTGGCGTCAATGTGCAAAATCTTAGCTACGATATTGCTGTCAATTTTGCAGCGGGCTTGATTGGCCCAGGCAGTTCCACGGTTGTCAACGGAGGTACTTTCGACCTCACGGGTTTTTACCCGGGCCCGCGGTTTTTTAGCGCGCAACAGTTCACCGGCAGCATTGCTGGCGGCAGCGTCGTTCCTGCCGGCTTGGTCGCAAACGTCCCCGAACCCGAAACCTACGCTTTGCTGCTCGCCGGTCTGGGCCTGCTCGGACTCAAAGCTCGGCGCTGCAAACAGCAAGCCACTTAATCCTCCTTTTCCCGCACTTGCAGCAGAAGGCCACGCTGCGGCACGGTGGGTCTGCTTTGTTTGGTGCATCGCAGCGTTGGCACCGGGCAGATAAAGCCGTCGCGCTGGCACTGCGGCTTCTGCACGTTGGCGCCTGGTGAGGCAGCCGCCATGATCACCGGAGTTGTCAAGGTCTTACTCCGGCAGCGTACACAAAGGGCCCAAATATCCCGCGGCGCAGGCCAATGCCACTTCCAGATACACACCCTTGCCGCTTCGTGTTTGCTGAAGCGCTGCCTTCAGCACGGCCTCGGACGCCATCAGCGATCCGGCGTCATAGCGGCGTCATAGGTAGAGGGCGTCATAGCGTCATAGGGGCGTCATAGGGTCAGGTCTCCCATGTCCCATTTCAAAGGAAAACACGGGTCAAGACTCACGCCTTGCAAAGCCATCGCCCGTGCTTAATTCAATCGGGTCGATTCCCATATTGCTATACATTAAATAGCTTTTTATGCAACATCCACGAGGGCTAACGCCTGTTTTTATGGTCAAACGTCGCAGAAATGCCTGCAAAAGGCGCGCGGCGGTTTGCAGGGCGCCCTTCGCCATCTGCGCTGGCCTGGGAAATGCCTGCAAAATAGCGCATCACCACAGCGAGACACGCCATGCACGCCACCGACACGCCGCCAGCAACCCGTGCCATACTTGTCCTCATGCGATTGGATTTCCTATCCGTTATCCGTCAATTCCGCAAAGCCTTTCATCGACGCAGGCCGGGTCAGGGCGGTGGCAACCAGCGAAGTCAAGCGTTATGCTTAATTGGGACTGCCCACCATTGGCGCGACTGTCCCTGGTTATGACGTCGCCATCTGGTACTGCATTGTGGTTCCGGCCGGAACCACCAAGCCCATCATCGACCGGCTGAATGCCGAACTTGTGGTGATCGTGCAAATTCCCGATGTCAAGGAGCAGATGGCGAAGCAGGGTTATGAAAGTGCGGTTGCGCCGCCCGCAGAAATGGAATCGCAGATTCGCTCCGAGGTGGATAAGTGGATACGCGCAGCCAGGCAGGCGGGTGTCAAACAGGAGGACTAGATCGAACTTGGCCGCTCGGACGCATAAGTGACCGTCCCGCTTGCGGCAATTGGATCGAGTTCAATTTCGCAATGAACCGCCCCAAGTGCGGGTCGCTGCGGTGCAGCGGGACTTGCGCCAACGCAAACCATTCCACGGTATTGAACTCAGTTTCATCGAAACTGATTTTCTGCTCGCGTGGTGCATGGACCACGTACCAGAGTGACACATCCACATGACCGGCCGTCAACCCGACGGTTGTAGAGCAGGTGACCATCAACGGTGCTAGGATTTCGTGGGCTGGTGCGAAGCCTAGTTCTTCCCGCATTTCGCGCACAACTGTGTTTCTCGGATGCTCGAGGGGTTCGACGTGTCCGCCTGCCGGCAGCCAGAGCTGGGCATTTTTGTGATCGACCAGAAGGATATTACCTTCGTCAACAACGGCAAAGTACGCGACCAGATGCTTGGCCGGAGTCGCTGGCTTCGCAAGTCGGAACAGTTCAGCGCCTGAATCGATCCAAGCCAGCGCATCGGCAATGTGATTTGCTTCGGTGGCATCCTGGGGCGC
>JANMVO010000477.1:0-14055 GCA_031392805.1 Rhodoferax sp.
ATCGAACCACCCTACCGGCTGCTGGCCATGTCGCTGGGGGCGATGGTCGCCGTGGCCTGGACCAGCAACTACCCATACGAGGTTGCAACCCAGGTGCTCATCAACACCAGCCTGCGGCCTTTCAGTACGTTTTACGAGCGGCTGCGGCCTGCAAATTACGGAGCGCTTTTGAAACTGGCTGGCTTTGGCGCTTCGCCCGAGGCCTGGGAGCGCACTATTTTTCGCATCACCAGCCACCAGGCAGGCGGCGATGCCGTCGAAGCAGTGCTGCCCCTCTGGCTGGCATGGCGCCAGGTCAACCCGGTCTCGCGCGGAAACGCGCTCAGGCAACTTGTCGCTGCCGCCCGCTTTTGTGCGCCGCACGTCAGACCCGTTTGCGCCACGCTGGTGCTGGCCAGCGCGCAGGACCGGCTGGTGTCGGTGGCCTGCTCAAAAGCACTGGCCGCCCATTGGCAATGCGATTTGCGCATCCACCCCAGCGCCGGGCACGACCTGCCGCTGGACGACGGGCCTTGGGTTGCAGCCCAGGTGTGTGACTGGCTGGCCTACTGGCTGGGCAGGCCAGAATTCTGATAAAAAACGCCTCTGGCCCTTGTGGGATATGCATAAACAGCTACTATTTACATAGTATCTTGAATCTCATGTCAGTTCAATTTGACACTGGCCCTGAAAACGATATAAACTGTATACCCCGTTTATTCACAAGGAAACAGCCATGACCATCGCTCCCGAAACCACTGTAAAAAACTCCGTCGCGGCAAAGCCGGCCACCTTGCCGACACTACCTGCCCTGGCCACCTCGCCCACCGTCAAACCGGTCGCAAAAAAAGCCAAACCTGTCGCGAAAGTTCCGGCCAGGACAGCGGCCAGGACAGCAGTAAAAGCAACTGCCAAATCAGTCGCTAAACCGGTCGCGAAATCGTCCAATAAAGCAGCGTTCAAGGCAACAGGCCAGCCCAAAGCGGCAAAGCCCGTCAAGGCGAAAAAACCAAAGCTGGTGCGTGACAGCTTCACCATTCCAAAAGCCGAATACACCGTGCTGGACGACCTCAAGCAGCGCTCGGCACGGCTGGCCAGCCCCGCCAAAAAAAGCGAGCTGCTTCGCGCCGGCATCAAGGCCCTGGCCGCCATGCCGGACGCTGCGTTCGTGGCTGCGCTGGGCGCTGTGCCCGCCATTAAAACGGGCCGCCCCACCAAGACATGAGGCTGTAGCGGCAGCGTCTGGCGCAACCGCTACAGCACCTCGGGCGACTGCACCGCCACCACCACGGTTTGCGAAAGTGCCCCACGCTCGCGGTTGCGCAGCCACCAGACTGCGCCGCGCTTGACGACGCATTCGCTGGCATTCAAATCCAGCAGCCGGGAAATGGTCTGTCCCAATGTCGGTTGGTGTCCCACCAGCAATACCGTGGCCTTGCCATGGGGCCATTGGGCAACCTCCAGCAACTGGTCCACCGTGCCGTTGGGTGCCAGCTCAGGCCTGATTTTGTATTTGCGCTCCAGCGCCAGCGCCGTCTGTTCCGTGCGGCGCGCCGGGCTGACCAGAATGCGTGCGCCTTCAGGCAACTGGCGGTCCAGCCACTCGGCCATGCGCGCGGCCTGTTTTTCGCCACGGTGGGTCAATGCCCGGGCCATGTCGTCTTGACCGTCCATCGGGTCCTGCGCTTCTGCATGGCGCCACAAAATGAGGTCCATCATCGCCCTCCCTGGCCGTTGTCGCGCACTGTGTAACGCGCCATCAGGGCGGCCTGTGCGCCATGGACGGCATGCGCGCCGCGCGAGTGGTCATGCGTGCCGGGGAGGCTCAAGTGTGCGTCCCGGTTGACACGGGCATAGGTGCCGTCTGGCAGCAAATCCCACGCGTCCACTGCGTCATGCAGATAGGCCACCAGGCATTCGTCCACAATGCGCTGTCGCTGCGCCGGGTCGGTGACCGGCCATGCCAGCTCGATGCGCCGCAGCATGTTTCGATTCATCCAGTCAGCGCTTGACAAATATAGATCTTCAACCTCGGCCAGGCGAAAATAGAAAACCCGCGAATGCTCAAGAAACCGGCCAATCACAGAGCGCACCCGGATGTTGTCCGTGATGCCCGGCACGCCAGCGGGCAACATGCAGGCCCCACGGACGATCAGGTCAATCTTCACGCCCTGCTGCCCCGCCCTGATCAGCGCGTGAATGATGGCCTCATCGGTCAAGGCATTCATCTTGGCCACGACCCGCGCCGGTTGACCTGCGGCGGCGGCGGTCCCCAGCACATTGATTTTTTCAACTATTCTGCGCTGAAGATCAAACGGTGCGAGCCACATGCGTTTGAGTTTGGGCAGGCGGCTCTGGCTGGCCAGGTGCACAAAGACATGCTCCATGTCCAGCGTCAGGGCGGTATCAGCCGTCAGGTGGCTAATGTCGGTGTACAGCCTGGCGGTGCGCGGGTTGTAGTTGCCGGTGGACAGGTGGCCGTAGCGTCTGAGCTGCCTGCCCTCACGGCGTGTGACCAGCATCATCTTGGCGTGGGTTTTGAGCCCGACCACGCCATACAGCACCTGCGCGCCAATCGACTCCAGCATCTCGGCCCAGTTGATGTTGGCTTCTTCGTCAAAGCGGGCCTTGAGCTCCACCACCACGGTCACCTCTTTGCCCCGGCGCACCGCTTCGCGCAGCAGGTCCATCAACGTTGAATCCGGGCCGGTTCGGTAAATGGTCTGCTTGATGGCGAGCACATTGGGGTCGTTGACCGCTTCGCGCAAGAAGTCCAATACGCCGTCAAAGCTCTCAAACGGTTGGTGAATGAAAATATCGCGTTGCCTGAGCTGCTCGAATATGGACTGCCCGGGGTTCATTTGCGTCGGGTAGCACGCCTTGTAGGCCTGGAAGCAGAGCTGCGGTTCATCCAACACGTCAATTAGCTGCGTCAAGCGCACCAGGTTCACCGGCCCGTGCACGCGGTACAGCGCCAATGCGGGCAAATCGAACTGATTGAGCAGAAAACTCGACAGATGCTGGGAGCAACCTGCCGACACTTCCAGCCGGACCGCCTGGCCATAGTGGCGGTGTTGCAGGCCGTGGCGCAAGGCTGTACGCAGGTTTTTCACGTCATCATCGTCCACCGCCAGGTCGGAGTGGCGGGTCACCCGAAATTGCGAAAACTGCCCCACCTCACGGCCCAGGAACAGCTCGTTCAGGTGCGCCCGGATCACGCTGGAGAGCGAGACAAACAGGCGCCTGCCAGATGCCACCCTGGCCGGCATGGGAATCACGCGGGGCAGCACGCGCGGCACCTTCACAATGGCAATGTCGTTCTCACGCCCAAAGGCGTCGCGCCCGCCCAGGCGAACAATGAAGTTCAGCGACTTGTTGGCCACCTGGGGAAACGGGTGCGACGGGTCCAGCCCCACCGGAATCAGCAGCGGACGCACCTCACGCTCAAAATACTGTTTGACCCAGCGCCGCTGAGCCACATTGCGATCCCCGTGCGACACAACTTTGATGCCATGTGTCTCAAACGTAGGCATGAGTTCATCGTTGTACAAAGCGTACTGGCGGTCCACCAGACTGTGTGCGGCAGCGGCCAGACGCTGGAACGACTCGACCGTGAACGCGCCCTCGGTTTCATGCGACTGGTTTGCCGCCAGGTGCGGCTCGGCCCGCACCTCAAAAAATTCATCCAGGTTTGACGACACGATGCAAAGGTAACGCAGGCGCTCGATCAAAGGCACGTCTTTGCGGTAGGCCCAGTCCAGCACCCGTTCATTGAACGCAAGAATGCTGTTGTCGCGGTCCAGCAGTGCAATGTCCCCAAGGGGCTGGAGCAATTTCGGCTCGCCGGAAGGTGAAGACATGATGGGCAAATCCAGTTTGTGACGATGTGGTGACAGATTGTTAACCGGTTTGATGACAATCTTGTGACAGCGCCACTGGGCGATGCGCCTGCCCGTTGTCCACGACGGTCACAATTTTCAGGCCGTCACAACGTTGGCTTTGATCGCCTGACGCGGCGTGTCTGGTGCAAAAACCCAATGCACCAGCTCAAGATGCCCGTCAGCATGCTCAACCAGCGCCGTGCGGCTTTCAACCCAGTCGCCATCATTGCAATACAGCGTGCCGTTGATCTCGCGCATCTCGGCCCGGTGAATGTGGCCACAGACAACGCCCTGATGACCACGCCGCTTGGCCTCATGGGCCACTGCCACTTCAAAATCAGTCACGTAGTTCAAGGCTTTTTTGACCTTGTGCTTCAGATAGGCCGAGAGGGACCAGTACGGCAGGCCAAACCGCGCCCGCAGGCTGTTGAGATGGCGATTGAGTTTGAGCGTGAACTCATACAGGTTGTCACCCAGATAGGCCAGCCATTTGGCACACTGCACCACGCCATCAAAATAGTCACCATGCGTCACCCACAGTGCGCGGCCATCGGCCGTGATGTGCACCGCATCGTCCACGACCTCAATGCCGCCAAACTGGTGGCCGATGAAGGCGCGTGCAAATTCATCATGGTTGCCCGGCACAAACACCACACGGCAACCCTTGCGGGCACGGCGCAGCAGCTTTTGCACCACGTCATTGTGCGATTGCGGCCAGTACCACTTGCGGCGCAGTTGCCAGCCATCCACAATGTCACCCACCAAATACAGATAGTCACTGGGGTGCGATTTCAAGAAATCCAGCAGGGCATTGGCCTGGCAGCCAGGTGTGCCCAGATGCAAGTCCGAGATAAAGATGGCA
Organism: Rhodoferax sp.; assembly: GCA_031392805.1. Lineage (GTDB taxonomy): Bacteria > Pseudomonadota > Gammaproteobacteria > Burkholderiales > Burkholderiaceae_C > JANYCG01. Next base: position 4,723 of record JANMVO010000477.1, read on the forward strand.
CGGTAATGGCGAGCCTGCGGCGCGTCCTCATGATCTTCCGCCCCGTCAGCCACCAAGCCGTTGCACCAGGGGCCCAGGGCATCGAAGGCGGTTCGCATCACGCCCCCAGGAAATGTTTTCGATAGCGCGTGGGCAGGCCTTTGAAATGCATGATCATGGGCAGATCCGCCGTGTTGAATTCCGGGTCCCAGGCCGGGGGTCCAAGCACTTTCGCACCCGTGCGAAGGTAACCCTTGATCAAAGCAGGAATCTCAACGTCGAGCCCGCTGTTTGACTGGTCAAGCGGCAAAGGCATGCGGGGGCGCACATGGTATTCGACCGGGGCCAAATGCGTTTGGCGCAATTTTTCCCAGATGCTTGCAGCAAAGTCACCGCTGACCAGGCCGTTGTGCAGCATGGGTATGCTGGCGCAGCCAATCACGGTTTCATAGTTGTTGCGAACCATGAATTCACCCAAGGCGCCCCACAAAGTCATGATCACGCCGCCGTTCCGATAGGCCGGGTGCACACAACTGCGCCCCAGCTCCACCATCTGGTCACGCACTCCGCGCAGTCGCACCAGGTCAAACTCGGTGTCGCTGTAAGTGCCGCCCACGCGCTTGGCTTGCGCCGGCGTGAGAACACGGTAGGTTCCCACAACTTCCCTGGTTGCCAAGTCTCGCACCAGAAGATGCTCGCAGTAGTCATCAAAAATATCCACATCGTGGCCCGGTGAGGTCGTGTCCAGGCGCGCGCCCATCTCGCCCGCGAAGACGTTGAACCTCAGGCGCTGTGCCTGGCGGACTTCATCGCTGGTCCTGGCCCATGACACCGCGATGCCCTTGTGCGGAGCGGGCGCCACAAGCGATTTTCCCGAACTTTCTGAATACTGCGACGGACGGCGGAACAGCGCCTTGGGCCAAGTGATGGACGACAGCGGCAGAGTGGGGTTGGGCAGTTCTTTCATTTTTTCTCCTTTGATTAATTTGCTTTGAATTGCTTATGCTTATGCTTATGCTTATGCTTTGCTTTACTTTTGCTTCAGGTCCGCTGCGGCGCCAGCGTCGTGGCATGAAGGGATGCGCCAGCGAGGTCCTTTAGCGTGACAGTCAGGGTCCTGGTTTTGGCATCAATGTCCACTTGGCCAAAAAATTGCAAGCCCGCTGCAGGTGACGTGTTTTGTTCTTGCGGCGCCTTTTGGTACATCACCTGCATGCCAAAGGTGGCGTCTGTCTTGTTGGGGCCAAAGCTGCCAGAATTTAGCGGACCCGATACAAACTCCCAGAACGGCGCAAAGTCGCTGAATTTGGCTTTGGCCGGATCGAAATAATGGGCCGCTGTGTAATGCACATCGGCCGTGAGCCACACCACGTTTTGAATGCCGGCATGCTTGATTTCGCTCAGCAGGCGGGCGATTTCAATCTCGCGGCCCAGCGGCATGCCGTCGTCGCCGTTGGCAATGGCTTCCCATTTGTCCCGCCCCTGCGTGTCCTGTCCATCAGCCACGTGCAGGCTGATGGGCATGTCAGCCGCGATCACTTTCCACACCGATTTCGACCCCTTCAGCCCATCCAGCAGCCAGGCGATCTGGGGGCGACCCATGAACGCGCTCTCGGTGGTTTCAGCCGTCTGCAGGTTGGGGCCATTGGGGCCGCGATAGCTGCGCATGTCCACCACAAATATGTCAAGCAGCGGGCCTTGCGGCAGATGGCGGTACACACGTTCACTTTCCACATCAGCGTTGCGGCGCAGCGGCGCGTATTCCAGGAATGCCTTGGTAGCCCGCGCCACCAGCAAAGGCACGTTTTTTTCCGTGTAGCGCTTGTCGGCGTTGACGTCTTTGGAATCAGACCAGTTGTTGCTGACCTCGTGGTCGTCCCATTGCCAGATTTGCGGCACATCAGCCCCCATGCGGCGCACGTTGGCATCCATCAGGTTGTAGCGGTAGCGGCCCCGGTATTCGTTAAGGGTCTCAGCAACCTTGCTCACCTCTTCGGTCACCAGGTTGTTCCATATCGAGCCATCGGGCAACTTGACCTGCGCCGACATGGGGCCGTCGGCATAGATGGTGTCGCCGCTGTGCAAAAAGAAGTCAGGATTGACCTTGCGAATCTGCTCATAAATCTTCATGCCACCCCAGGCTTCATTGATGCCCCAGCCCTGGCCAGCCGTATCACCACTCCAGGCAAAGCGGACATCGCGCGCTGCTGAGCCGTCTGCGCGGGCAGGCAAGCGCAAGTGGCCGGGCATCGCTTCAGACAAGACACGTTCGTTGTGCAGGTCTTGCAACACCACGCGGTAAAAAATCTCCTGTCCTGCCGGCAGCCCAGCCAGATCGAGCCGCCCGGTGAAGTCGGTGTCTTCCAGCAAATGGGGGCCACGAACGCGGGTGGCATTGGCAAAGCTTGCGGTAGTGGCCCACTCAACCCACAGGCGTGCCGGGCGGTCGCTGCGCGTCCAGATGACTGCGCCGTCGGCCTTGGGGTCGCCGCTTTGAATGCCATGGGCCATCTGCGGCCGCATGGCGTCACGCGTGATCACGGCGGGTGCCGTCTGCCCAAGGGCGAGGCCATGGACTGCAATCGCAGCGCCTCCCAAAACCGAAGTCGAATTCAAGAAGCTGCGACGATCCATTGTGGCTCTCCTGTGGTTTAAAGATGCCTCAATTGTTGTGCGTCAATATGTCACCACTGTGAACCTGCCATGGCAATTGGGTTACAGCCCATTGAGAATTCCGAAATTCCCGACACCGTTTGGGTTGAGCCTGGCCGACCCCCGATTGAGGCAATTGCGTTTGAGCGCCAGGATGCGGCAAACCGGCTTGGGCGAGCCGGGGAGGCAGGGGTGGGTAGCTGTCAAGTCCCGCCTGTTTTAGACGAGAGCGTGGTCGCTGGGCTGCCGTGTGACACCCAATTGCAGACCGGCCGCACCCAGCACAGCCAACAGGGTCTTGATGGTGGGGTTACCTCTTGGTGACAAAGCGCGATAAAGACTTTCACGTGGCATACCGGCTTTCTCTGCCACATTGGCCATACCCTGCGCTTCGGCAATATGGCGCAGTGCGGCCAGCAATGCGAACTGGCCCCCTGGCAGGTTGGCTTCTTCAAGGGCAGTTGCCAGGTAGATGTCGGCCATCTCTGGGTCGGCTTTAAGCATTTCAACTACGGTTTCGTCGTGAGGCTGTGAGGCTTTCATCTGGCGTTTTTCCTTTTCCAGTCATTCCAATACCCGATAGCGGCTTCAATATCCGCCTGCTGCTTGCGTTTGTCGCCACCGGTCAGCAACAAAACCAAACGCTTGCCGGATTGCGCGTAATAGACGCGATAACCGGGCCCCCAGTCAATTCGCAGTTCCCAAACCCCATCGGCGACAGGTTTGCAGTCGCCGAAGTTACCAGCCGACATGCGGCTTACCCGAACAAGCACGCGGGCCTTGGCGTGCCTGTCTGCCAGCTTGGAAAGCCAATGTGCGTATGGCTTGTGACCTACATCATTTTTGTAGGTCAGGACTTCAAACATGAGAGTGTGAATTATACGTTACAGATCGGGCATCCATCATGGGGTGGCGTCTGCGGCTTCTTTGGCTCGGTCAAGTTCACGCGGATCAGTGCCAGCGTCCGGCATGACCCGCGAGTTATTGGCCTCGGTGCGGGCAGCATCAATCGTCCAGGCGCACATGTCGCCGATCATGCGGCGGATGCTCTTCGCCCGGCGGTTCAGGGCTTGCGTTTGGTGCGAGCCAGTGCAGCTTTGAAGCCAACCGGCAGCACAGCACCTTTAAGGGCCGCCTGCGCGAGCCGGAAAAACACATCCGTGTTGTCCATCACGCCGGTGAAAGCCCAGGCCCCTGGCCCAAACGCTGACAGGGGAATGTCAGTGGCGGTATGCACAGCACTGTCGCTCGGCACCTGGCCGGTAATCTGAAAGCTGCCGGTCATGTCACGCGTTGATGGCCCCACCGGGTAGGCGGTCAAGGGCGCGGTCTTGACGAACGGCTGCTGGCTGTCCTGCACCGGCCGCTCGTTGGTGCGCCAGTCTTCAAAACGGTCCGAGTTGGCTCCGTAGCCGACCAGCAAACGGTTGTCGATGTCGGTGGTTTCCGGGTAGCCATCGCCAGACATGCGGTATTTGGGGAATCCCGCCTGCTCGTAGATGCCGACGACTTTGTCGCGCAAGTTGTCGCTGCCACCTTCACGCACCAGCTCTTGCAGCCGGGCGTCGCTCACGCGCGAGCCGCCGATCAGCGCCACACCCGAGCATTCATGGTCTGCGGTCACGATGACCAGCGTGTCGCCGCGCTGGGCGGCAAAGTCCTGCACCACCTTGATGGCGCGGTCAAACTCGATGGTGTCGAGTATCCAGCGCTCGGTGTCCATGTTGTGCGCCTGCTTGTCGATGGAGGCACCCTCCACCATCAGCACAAAGCCTTTTTTGTGGCGCTCCAGCACCGCCAGCGCCTTGGCGGTCATCTCGTCGAGCATGGGCTGGTCAGGGAAACCGTAATCGTCCACCACGCGGCCATTGACACCGCGCTGCCTACCACGGCGACCGTCGATTTTGTCCAGCGCAACGTTCATGTTCGAATGGGAGAACAGGCCCAGCAGGCGATCCGTCTTGGTGGGGTCAATCGCATCCAGCGCAGCTTTGTCTGGCGCGTAGCGAAATCCGGCTGACTGGAAATCGCCGAGCAGGTCTCTCTCTTTGTCCAGCCGACCCGGTGCAGCGCCCCAGCGGCGGGCAATCTCGGACGTGTGCATATCCGTGTTTGAGAACGCGTAATCCGTGCGGTCGCCCCGTGCGGAGCCCGGCGTGCTGGCGGGCAGGAACCACTTGCGTCCGCCGCCCATCAGCACCGAGAGACCTGTCAAGCCCCGGTCGTCGAGGTACTGGTCCACGATGCCGGTGCCGGCCGCACGGCTGCTGGTGTGCACCGCGTTGCCTGCAGGCGTTGCATCAAACACGTCCGACGTGGTCACCAGCCCCAGTGCCTTGTCCTGCGTGCGGTGCAGGTATTCGCTGAGGTACTCGATGCGCGGGTTGTCAAACGGATCGGTCGTGTCGTCCGGGAACACACCCTCTTCATTGTTGTTGTTCTTGTTGCCGGAGACATAAGACGTCATGCCGGGCGCCGAGTCGGTCACCACTGAATTGAGCGATGCGGTTTTGACCATGCCCGTCACGGGAAACGTGTCCATCGCCAGCGGCGTAATGACCTTGCCTTGGGCATAGCCACCGGCCACGATGCGCGCCGCCGTGCGCTGCGCCGCGCCCATGCCGTCGCCCAGCAGAATCACGATGTTCTTGACCTTCTGGCCACCCGCCAGCAGCGCCACCACCTCGAAGTTGCCGCTGGCATTGACGGTCTGGCCATCGCTTTGCGTTGCGCTCACAGAAAAGGTATGCAGCCCGGCCTTGGTCACGCTCACGGCGCGCACGGTGGCAATCGCCGCATTTTTTGGCACAGGTGCGAGGCAACCGCCAGCACAATCACGCAATGCCACGGGCACATCGACCGCCTTGGCGTCGATCATGAAGCGTGCGCTGGTGATCGTCCTGTCGGCGCCATCGGGCCGCAAGGTCGCCTGCAAATCAAAACGTTGGCCCGGCAAAAACCGCGCAATCACCGGTGCGGCCTGGCCGCTGGAAAACAGTTCACTGGGCGGTGTGAGGCGGCTCACCGATGGCGCTGCGTGCGCCATCAAACTGGTGAGCAGGGTTGTGGCGATGAGAGCGCGGATACCGGGCATTGCAAGCGCACGCCTTTGACAGCAGGTTTGAGTTTGAAAAGTCATGTTTGTTTTAACGGAGATAAAGAACCGGGCACTTGAATTCAGCCGGTTCCAGTTTGCGATTGGCGGTAGACGTCTAAAAGTCGCAGATTACTGATGTTTTATGCCTCTAGCCCTTGTCCTATATACATAAGTAGCTATTATTTTAGTAGTATTTGTCATTTGACTCAAAGTCACCAGGTCACATTCAATGGCCAGGTTGATGGCGGTCTCAGTGCCCATGTTGGCGGTTGTGCACGTAGCCCGCCAGCTCGGTGGCGCTCATGCCGCGCACCGAGTCAGGATCGAGTTGCAAGCGCACCCAGGAAACCCGGCCATCCAGTTCTTCCACGCGGCTCACGCTCAAGCGGCCGCTCACCGCCACCAGCCCCCGCACATGGGGTACCGCCCAATCGCGCTGGGCTGGATCAAGATAGACCATGGCTGTCGCAGGCGGCAGATCGTCGGCCTCACCATCGGCGTGCTCACTCATCCGCACCGGGCGCGGGGCGAGCATGAAGCGCCCCGGCGCTGGACTTTCCTGCTGCACCATGTAGCCCAGCAGCCGCACCGTCTGCCCATCAGCCTGGCGCAGTGTGTCGCTGATGTCCAGCCCGGTTGGCCCAACCGGCAAGCGAAAGAAGTCGCGAAAACGCAGCTCGGTCATTTGGCGCGCCACTCGGGTGGCCACTTCCTGCGGCTGCGCAGCCCCCATCCAGAACGCAGCTGTAGTGGCCAGCAGCAGGCGCAGCGGCGTGGTGAAGCCGCTTTGGCGGCTGGCATTGAAAGGCAATCGAAAACGGGGTTTCATGATGACTCCTCAGGTTAAAGGGCGGTGTGTGACAGCAAGCCTTATAAAGAATACAAACCTTGCGTGACGCTGTTGTGACATCCGCTTGCCATCGCGTTGTCAACGACACCAGCGCCAGCGCCCGCCATTTCGCAGGCGCCCATGGTGCGCACGGCATGAAGCGCAGCGGATCGGTTGCTTGCACTGCAATGCAATGCAATGCCTGCCCAAGGGCTCCAGGTTGCACTGAAAATTGTGACTTCTTGAGTCACCATTTCTTTGGCCCATTGGCCACCTGGCAGGTGGCTGCTGGCCATCACGATTCGGCCAAACGCCAGACCGACTAAAAACTGCCGCATAATTACCCTCGCTCCCGCGTACCGCCTGGCCGTGTGACCAAGAACCGTATGACCCAGTACGGAACGAGGCACAGTCCCATAGTTAAAAACGCAGATCGACTCCGATGACATGCACAGCCTGTTGCCGGAAGAGGAAATCAACATGGCACCTGTCCCCATCGTCAGGCACCTTCATCAAGGATAAATTCAATGTCACTTTCCAGCGCAACTATCTCGGTCCAAAAGGCGGGATCCGCGGTCTTCCAGGCAGATGTCGAACTCAAGTCGGCTTTAAAGGACTACTCTGAGCAGGTCATCGTCGCAATGAGGCAGAATCCCTTCAACATTGGCAATGACGCGCTGTTCGAGAACTGGAAGTCGCTGGCCAGGTTTTCACAAACGGTTTCCCAAATCGAATTGGAGCTGAAGAAGGTACACAGCTTCATCTCGGCCCTGGTCGCTGATGAACCACTTTCGGCAAAGCCAGTTCTTGCCCTTGCTACACCGACTGACTTGGCACCTACGGATGTGGTTGTGAAACGCAAGAAGCCAAAAGCAATGCCAGTTCCTACACCTTCCGGTACTGCTTCAAATCCTGCGGAACTCAAAGGGAATGCTGCCAAACTGATGCAGCATTTGGAGACCTTGCTCGAGCCGGACGAGTTCGCCGCGATCAGCCAAACCAATATTGCAACCCTGACCGGAATTCCGTTGGGTTCCATGACTGCATCAGTCAAGAGGTTGACCGAAGCCGGGCACATCGTGGCCGGTCCAGCGGGCACCTTCAAACTCGGGCGTGTTGGCTAAGCGTTAAGCATCAAGCCATTGGGACTGGCACACAGCCAAACATCGGGGACGAATGCATCGGCATAGGCCAACCACGTGGCCGATGGCACTTTGTCATTCGTAGCCCAGGCCGTGAGCAGTTGCACCAAGGTTTCCAGTCGAGTCAGATTCACCCTCAGATACTCCCCGGCACGGGCTTGCCCATCCCGCTCCGCCTGAGATTTGGACCTGCCGGTCTCTGTCAAAGCGGGGCGATGCCAGCCACCACTTCAGAGATCGCGTGGCACAACGCAGCCAGTGGCTCGCTTTCGGAAACAAGTGCCTCAGTATTTTCCAATCCAGGTGTGAGCCTGAAGGCGGATTGATTCGGCGAAATCTGGTGGGTAGGCTGATCGGGTTGAAAATGGCAGTTTAGGCTGTTTGGACCTGCCTTTGGTTCTCTTCATACAAGGCCCCTGCCAGGCCGCCAGAGGCGCCCCCGGTTATGCAATGGCGAATACACTCACCGCATGGTATGGCACGCCCAACTCGACATTGACTACGGTATGCAAGCAGGCCGATGTGTTTCGCGCCACCTGCACAGCGGCCCTCTGCGCATCTTGCACAGCCTGTACCCCGAGGGCGATGGCATTTGCCACAACGTGCTGGTGCATCCGCCAGGCGGTCTCGTGGGAGGTGACCATTTAGACATTCGAATTTCAGCGCAGGGTAACGCCCACGGCCTGATCACCACGCCAGGTGCCACCCGGTTTTACAGATCGCTGGGCGAGCCCGCGCTGCAAACCACCCGCATCAGGCTCGAAGACCAGGCGCGGCTTGAATGGCTGCCGCTGGAGGCCATCTGCCACGACGGCTGCCTGGCCGAAAACCGCCTCACGATTGATCTCGCGCCGCAGGCTGAGTTCATCGGCTGGGATGTGACAGCGCTGGGTTTGCCCCATGCCAGCCAGCCGTTCACGCGCGGCAGCTTTTGCCAGCACATTGAGATGGCGGGTGTCTGGCTGGAGCGTGGCCGCATTGATGCAAGCGATCATCGCCTGATGAACAGCCCCCTGGGTCTGGCCGGACACCGTTGCCTGGCGTCCCTGTTTTTTGCCACAGGCAGCAAACTTGAGCGGGGTCGCCGCCAGGCCGCGTTGGATGTGGCGCGGGAGATCATTGAACGCCACACACTGCGTGACACCGCCGGTGCGACCAGCCCTGATTCCAAGGTGGTAGTGGTGCGCGTGCTGGCCCCCGTGGTTGAGCCGACAATGGACCTGTTAAGACACATCTGGTCGGCCTGGCGCCATCATTTATGGAGCTTATCAGGCGCTAGCCCCCGTATTTGGTCAACTTGATGCTATATATTAAATAGCAACCAACTGACGGACACCATCGGCTTCCATGTTCTGGCCCTTGCCACTTGCCAGTACGGCACCGCGCTCCATCACCACATAATCGTCGGCCAGCTCCTGCGCAAAATCGTAGTACTGCTCCACCAGCAAAATCGCCATGTCGCCCCGGTCGGCCAGCATGCGGATGACGCGGCCAATGTCCTTGATGATGCTGGGCTGGATGCCCTCGGTGGGCTCATCCAGAATCAGCAGTTTGGGTTTTGCCGCCAGCGCACGCGCAATCGCCAGCTGCTGCTGCTGCCCGCCCGACAGATCGCCGCCGCGCCGGTTCAGCAT
>JANMVO010000495.1:0-4481 GCA_031392805.1 Rhodoferax sp.
GGTTGTGGTGGTGCTTGCGTGAGTGGTCATGGCGTGTCTTTATCGTTGTTGGTTGGGTGATCTGTTTCCGGGTCTGCACCTGTATTCGGGCGCAGTTCGCCATACGAGTTCAGCGCGTGCGGGCGCACCATCACGTCCAGGCGACGCGCCCGCTCGGATAACTGCGTGGCCACGGGCGGGCTTTGCTGGTGCAGTTCACGTGCGCGCTCCAGCGCCAGCAGTACCGCGTTGGGGTGCGGCACATCGCGCGCCAGCGCATCGGTGACGCCCGCCTGCATCGGCTGCGCGCCATAGCGATCCAGCAACTTAGCCAAGGCGGACGTGATCGCACCCAGGCTGTAGCCCCGAGCGGCGGCGCGTTTGAGCAACTCCGGCACCGCCGGCACGGCCTAGGCCAACCTGTCGGTGGCGCGGTGTTGGCGGGCGCCACGCTTTCGATCCACCAACTCCTGGATGTGGACCTCCAGCTCGATCTGCGCCCCACGGTCGTAGCTGCGTGGGTGGGTGGCCAGCACGGCAGCGCCCATCAGGATGCGCACGCGCTCAGGATCGGCCACCACCGTGAGGGTACGCCGCACATGGGTGTGGGTAATCGAATAGTCGTTCAGGTCAAAGCGCACGTAGGGCGTCTTGCCCACCTGTACCTCCAGGCGCTCAAGCACGGGGTAGTCGTGCTCGGGCAAGGCCAGCAGGCTGGCGCGCTCAAGCTCGAAGGCTTGGCTCACCGTAAAACGGTCGTCCTCGGGCCACAGGCGGCTGGCCGCCTGACCATCACACCAGCCGCCAGCCTGCAAGTTCAGGTCGTCCACATCGGTGAAGCTGCGGGCGGCGAAGAAGTTGTCGCGGATTTAGCGGATGCTGCGTTCCACACGGCCCTTCTCGTTGCCGCGCGCCACGGCCACCGGACGCGGCTCGAAGCGATGGTGGTCAGCGAAGGCCAGCAACTCGGGATTGAATCGGATGGCCGACCCCACACGCTCGAGCACGGCGCTTTAAGGTTGTCGAACAACAGGACCCGAGGGACGCCACCCCATGCCTGAAACGCCAGCACATGGCCGCGCAGAAAGCTGTCCATGCGAGCGTTCAGGCTGAAGTGCAGGAAGATGCGCCACGAGTAGCTCAACACCATGACGAAGGCCATCAAAGGAGGGCGGGCCTTGCCAACCTGCACGTGGCCAAAGTGACCCCAGTCCACCTGTGCCTGTTCGCCTGGCAGGGTACGCAGTCGCAAGTAGGCTTCGGCTGTAGGGCGCGGTCGGTGGCGGGCGACGATGTAGCGAAAGTGGTCGATGCCACCGACAAAGCCGGGTTCGCACACCATGGCATGAAGTCGACTGGCCGTGAGTGCGGGGAACTTGGTCAGCGTCTCCAGTATGAAGGGCAGGTACGGATCGACCCGCCCTGCACGCTGCGTGCTCAGGGCGTGCACGACGCCGGATGCGCCCAGCATGCGCCGTATGGTGGAGTGGTGCACGCCCAGTTGGCGCGCGATGGTGCCCACGCGCCAGCGCTCAGCTTGGAACAGGCGAAGGATCTGCGCACGCAGTTCAGGGGCTATGGCCATGGTTTGGGCTGTGCCGTGAAAAACGCAGCCGAACGTGCTTTGCACATGGCACGCAACACCAGTGGCAACGCCAGGCAGGGACCGAGATGGTGGCCGTGGAGGAAGTGACGCATGGCTGAGTGGGTTGTGACGATGAAGGTGAAGCAATGGCTGTCAGTACAGCATCTGCAGGGGTGAACTGGGAACCCTGATGCGTCACTACTTGCATTTGCGCGGCTCGCCGCGCACGCCAACGGCGAGTACGCAAGGCGTGTTTGAAGCGGCCGGCGCGGCTGTGCTGGTAGCGCCGACCGGCGTCACGCCGCAACGCTTGGCGGGTGGTGGTTGCGCAAGCGCCGGCGCAATAGCGTTGACCCCGATCGCACTGGCTGCAAACCAGGACCTGCATGCGGCAACACGCGCACAGGAAGAATCGTGCAGGTTGGTCTGACATGCGCGCCCCCGGCAAGCCGAGGGTGTGCTGGACGGGATCGACCGTGGGTGCAACAATCAAGCAGCACCCGTCATTGACATGTCATAGAGCCCCTGGCGGGGCTCTACGAGGGTGTAGGGCGCAGCGGTTGCGTCGAACTTGCCAGTGGGGACCGTCGCTGTGCCCGCCTACTTCGGCGGTAGGCGTATTACAGCGCAGTGCAACGGCGCTACGCTGGGCGATTGAATTCAGAAATAATTGGCCGCCCCTTAAAACGCGGTCCAAGGTCACAGTGGTAATGCATGAGTACATGCACAACCGGGGGAAGCCTCCGGCGGCCTGGCAGGGGCCTAATAAAAAAATACCAAATACCCAAAATCCACGCGTCTGAGTCTACGATTGGTGCTCGGGGAAATTACCGAACAGATGTTGCACTAACAGAAAGAGAGAAGAAGCGCGCGCTGCCCCAGTCGGGACTGGCCGAAACATCGCAATGCGCCCTGCTGATTCAAATGGCGACCATCACCCGCATTCGTGAAACCGTGGGCGCGCGCTGGGAGCATGTGGACTTTAAGCGCCGTCTGTGGGTGCTGCCTGAAACCAAAAACGGCAAGTCGCACCAGGTGTGGCTGAGTGACTTTGCGCTGCGCCAGTTTGAGCGGCTGCACGCCATTACGGGCGAAACGCCGTGGTGCTTTCCTTGTAGCCGTTACGACGCGCTGATTGCGACGACCAATTTGCCGCTGGATACCAAGACGGTCACCAAGCAAGTTGCCGACCGCCAGCGCGAAGCGGTCGGGCAGATTGCGGGCCGCACCAAGCAGATTGACGCGCTGAAGCTTGCGGGCGGGCACTGGCGGCCACACGACTTACGCCGTACGGGCGCGAGCGCCATGGCGGAACTGGGCGCGTTGCCGGACGTGATCGAGAAGTGCCTGAACCACACCGAAGAAAACAAGATGAAACGCATTTACCCACGCGCCACCCTACGAAGGCCCCATGTGCGATGCGTGGCGGCTGTGGGGTGAACGGCTTGACTTGCTGGCCAACAAACCGGCCAATGTGATGACGCTGCGGGCTGCCTGATGCAAACTTTTGCCATTCAAGTTAAACTAAATGCTACATCCTTGGACTTAACTGGACAAACCATGCCCACATCCACACTCCGCGCCGCTGGTGGCTCCATCGCCGTGACCATTCCGCAGTCACTGGCCAAGTCCACCGGCCTGCACCCTGGCGACAAGGTTAGTTTTGAATTTGACGCCGGGCGCTTGATCATTTCGCCAATCAGTCGGCGCAAGTACAGCTTGCAAGAGCTATTGGCCATGCAGGGCGACGAGCCACTGGTGATCGACCAGGCTTGGGACAACATGCCCGCTGTCGGCCAAGAGGTTCCCCTTTGAGCCGCAAGGTTTGGCAGCGCGGCGACATTGTGGTCGCCAGTTTCGACCCCACGCTGGGCCAGGAGCAACAAGGCCGCAGGCCCGGCATCGTGGTAACGCACGCGGATTTGAACCGGCTGGGCATGATTGGCGTTTGCCCCATCACGCAGGGCGGGATGGGCGCACGCAACGCGGGTTTGTCGGTCAGTTTGATGGGCACCGGCACGCAGACGCAGGGCGTGGTGTTGGTTCACCAGTTCAGGATGATTGACCCGTCGCAGCGCGGATTAACTCTGATTGAGCAAGCGCCGGTCGATTTAGTAGAAGAAGTGAGGGCGCGGGTCGCGGCCATGCTGGATTGACCCAAAGTATTCAGCAGCTTTGTGGTGTTTTACGCAACATGAGTGCCGTCCTATTGCACCTATTCGGAGGAAAAACACCAGAAATCTTACGAAAACGTAACTCTCTTTGTAACGTTATGTAAAGTTTTTGCGATTTTTGAGGTTTCCACTATTCGTAACTTTGAGGGACTATGGCGTACTGTGGCGTACTCACAGACAGTTAGTGCAACATCTGTTCTGTAATTTCCCCGAGCACCAATCGTAGACTCAGACGCGTGGATTTTCGGTATTTGGTATTTTTTTATTAGACCCCTGCCAGGCCGCCGGAGGCTTCCCCCGGTTGTGCATGTACTCATGCATTACCCGCCGCCGGCAGGCCTGCAATGTGCGATTGCAGAACAAACTTTTTTGGGTTCGTCAGCGGAATCTGTGGGTAGTTTTTCAGGGTTTGGGGGATAGCCACACGGATTTTCCAGCGGGTTGGATCGCCCGCCCGCCGTGGACAAGCCACCTGCCCACAGGACGGGCCTGTGGACAGCCGCTACGCGGTGCGTGACTTGACCACCGCTCCCCGACTTGGAGCCTTTGGCCAGACGCGCTGGCGCTTGCCAACAGCCGTTGAATTGGAAATCACCCTGAACAGCCAATACACAAACACCAGTCCAATGGCGGTCGTGGCCTATTTCTGATGACTAGGGGCGGGTGCGGCCAGGAATCGATTGAGCTTTTTGCAGGTCGAATCAAAGGAGCGCTGTTCTTGCTCGCAGAAGCCGCCATGGATC
>JANMVO010000519.1:0-3298 GCA_031392805.1 Rhodoferax sp.
CCCATCACGTGTCGATGGTTTATCCTTGCAGCGACGGTTCTGGTAATAGCCAGCGCAGCAGTTCTGGCATGGCTCCTCCCGGATCATGTCATGCCGAGTGTCGGCACTCCATTTTCCGTGTTTGTGCAACCAGGCGCAGCCATTTGGTGGTTGGTTCTAGCCGAACCGTTTAGCTACGCGCCGGCTTCGCCCACCGGATTCGCGTTCGCTGTCGCAGCAAATGGAGCGTTTTGGTTACTGGTGTTATGGCTCGCAGTGGCCATTGTGCGTGGTTCAGTTACGCGCTGGTGGTTCGTGCTTGCGGCACCGGTGCTGGCAATCGCGAGCGCAGCAGCACTGGGATTGCACACCTCGACCTTTCCGTCAGCGGTCATAAATCCCCTTTCCAGGTTTGTGGGCCCGGGCGTTACCGTTTGGTGGTTTGTGCTCGGCAATCTGTTTAGCTCGACGCCATCTTCGCCTGTCGGGATCGCGTTCGCCGCAATAACGAATGCGGCATTGTGGTTGCTGGTTCTATGGTTCGTGGTCGCCATTGTGCGTGCAATCCGCCGCATGCTCTGCGCATCGCCTTCATGAGCGCCATGCTGCCTGACCCGTCGCTCAACCCAGATGCTCACCGGCAGGCTTTCGCCCACTGGCGCGCGCCGCTTAGCTTGTTGCGTTAGGCCGCACAAGCAGCATCCTGCTTCAACGGAAATCATCAGGAAGCGCGAGACCATGACCACCGAAGGTTTTGTCGCATCAAACGCTAAAAACGCGACGTTTGAACCAGGCTTGCGCTCGTTCTACGAGTACCGCGATCTCGGGATCAAGAGGGCCACCGAGGGTCGGGTCGACGCGCACGTGATTCGTGCAGCGGCAGGCAAGGAGTTCTCCAGTCAGCCGCATCGTCACAAGGCCTCATTCCAACTGATCTACATCCTGAAGGGCTGGTTTGTAGCCGGCAAAAAAATAGACCGTCTGTGCGCCAGCGCACAGACGGTCGGCAAATCGCAGGCGACAGTGCAGATGTCCGCCCCAACTCATACCCAACAGGAGCCACCCATGAAACAGCCCAACCCGTCGTCTAAAACCCTGCATGCACCGCCCCCACCCCACAACCCCAAGGACTATCCGATGCACGGGCAGACCGAGGCAACGCCGGGGCGCGATCAGGTTCGAGAAGCGACGCATTCCACGCGGTCGCCGCGTGAATCAAAACGTCCGATAGAAAGAACTGCCAGAACTGGATAGAGCCACGCTGGCGTTTGACCCCACCGCTGAACCCGTCGAGGCCACAATTTTGTGGCTCGTGCACGCCCCAGTACCGCAAGCGCTCAACGGCTTTTTCGACCTTGTCACGCTGAGTGGCTCGGCAAAATTTCTGGTGCCTGCCTCTGTCCTGGCGGTCGTTGCCCTGCTGGGTGCCAAGCGGCGATTTGAAGCGCTGCTGATGGCAGCACCGACACCAAGAAGGCGCTGGGTGGCCAGAAACAGATTCGCCTGACCCGCGCAGAAGCGTCAGCCCCGGCTGACAAAAGATCGGCGTCTTGTCTGACTGACGCATACCCTTTCATTGCCGATGATGAAGGCCACCCAGCAACTTAAGTACTGCCCCACGACCTGAGAGGTGATCGGGTGACAGTCCCTGTGGCTCGGGGCCCCGCTTTAAATTGAAAGCATTCACAAGAAAGTCACCGCCATGACCATCAGCACCCACAGCGCACGGCTTGTCGGGCCTCTGCCCTACGAAAAGCCCGACGGGAAAGCAGGCCATATTCCGGTGGGTCCCTGCCTGATTGAGCAAATTGATGACCGTCTGGTGGCGATTATCTGGGGCGCGCAAGGTCAAAGCAGTGCCGCGCTTCCCGTCGAGGATGTGGCGGCTGCAGCAGACACGGGAACGCTGGTTCTGCTGGACTAGGGCCGAACAGGCCGCTTTGGCCATGCCTTGACGTCAGGTGCGAAGCTTGGCGGTGTTGCACACGGGGTTTCCGTTTAAGCAATTTCGCGCCGTATTCTTTGGTTGACATGGGCACCTGCTCAGACCCGCCAGTTCAAGCTTTTCAGGCGGGATTGCCTTGGTACATACCCTTCCTTAAGGCATAAAAACTTGACATTTACTTGGCCGCCTATCTAATGACGGCACCACACCTTGGCGATGTCGGCACCCGCTTTAGAGTGCCTGGCTCATGCCGGGTCAAGCTCGAATACCCCAAGGCGCGATCTCAATGGATTTTTCAATTCCCGAAGAAGTTGTTGCGGTTGGCGACGCGCTGATCAAATTCATTGATCGAGAGGTGGTCCCCATCGAGCAGTCGAATCGTGAACTGCTGGCAAGCGAGCGGACCCTCTTTAATGCCGACGGCCGGTATTGCGACGAAGTGCTTGCCCTGCGCCGCAAGATCCGGATGCGTTCAGCCGAACTGGGCTTTTACAGCCTGTTTGCACCTGCGTCTCTGGGTGGCCAAGAAATGGGCGCCGTCGCAGCCATCACTATCCAGTCGATGCTGCATGATCATATTGGCCCGGGCCGCCATCTGATTCATCCGGTGGTGCTGCCGTCGCCGTTTACCAATGGGCTGACGCCGGTGCTTGCAAATCTGGAGCCTTCCATTTTCGCCGCGTACCGCGAAAAAATTGCGTCCGGTGAGAAAACGCTGTGTTTTGCACTGAGCGAGCCAGACGCCGGCTCCGACGTCTATGGCATGAAGACCCGCGCCGTCCGCGACGGCGATGAATGGGTGATTACCGGCACCAAGCAATGGATCAGCAATTCGCCCTATGCTGATTACGCGATGGTGTTTGCGATCACGGACCCTGAGCTTTGCAAGCGGCGATCAGGCGGCATCACCGGTTTTTTTGTCGATGCAAGAGCACCGGGATTCAAGGTTCCGCGCGTTATTTCGGTAATGGGGCATCTTGGATCGGACATCGGCTTCGTGACCCTTGATGCGGTGCGGGTGCGTGACGACCATCGACTGGGTGCCGAGGGCCGCGGGCTGTCGGTTGCCATCAAGGGCGTCAACAACGGGCGCGTCGGCATGGCTGGCCAATGTGTCGGGCTGGCACGCTGGGCGCTGAGACAGGCCGTCGACTACGCGAAAGTGCGCCAGACCTTCGGCAAGGCTATTTCAGAACATCAAGCCATTCAGTTCATGCTTGCCGAGTGCGCCATCGACATTTACGCCGCCAGAAGCATGCTGCAGAACTGTGCCTGGCGGATTGACCAGCAGCTTCCAACGGAGGGTGAAATCTCGATGGTCAAGGCTTACAGCACCGAGATGCTCAACCGCGTCATGGACCGCTGCATACAGAT
>JANMVO010000537.1:0-5608 GCA_031392805.1 Rhodoferax sp.
TGCCGAGTTCGCGGTCGGTCATCCGAGAGATGCGCGATTCGGCGCGTTATTAAGCGGGGTTGAGTTGGTACGCGCCCGGAAAATTTCCTATATCGACACGAGTGTCTGGTGTGCCTATGCGTTCAACGAGCGCGAGATGCCTGGGGCAACGCTGTGGCTCGCGCAATTGGACATGGATTTGGCTGCCAGCTCGGCTTGGGCGCGCACTGAGTTTTACAGCGCTTCTCAGGTCAAAGTCCGCAACAAGAACGAAACGCTTGCGGGGGTTGGCCGCGCAGCCAAAGCGTTCGAAGCGGCCTATTCCATGGCGCGTGGGCTTAAAGTCGTAGAGGATGACTTTGAGCATGCGGCTGAGCTGTGCCGGGTTGGCAAAAACCTTCGCGCAGGCGATGCGCTTCACCTCGCCATTGCACTTCGCCATGGCTGCATCGCGCTGGCTTCGCTGGACAAAGACATGAATGCCGCTGCCAAGCTGGCGGGCCTGCAATTGGTTGAATTTGAATGACTATAAAAAATCTGCTTGTTGAACTGTTCGTAGAGGAGTTGCCCCCTAAAGCGCTCAAAAAATTGGGCGAGGCATTTGCATCTGGCTTGGCGGATTCGCTTAAAAGCCAGGGCTTGGCTGATGCCGATTCCGTTGTGACCCATTTCGCCTCCCCGCGCCGCCTGGCCGCGCACGTCACCGTTGTCGCAGCGCAGGCCCCTGACAAAGCGGTGTCGCAAAAGCTCATGCCGGTGACGGTGGGGCTCGATGCGTCGGGCAACGCCACGCCCGTGCTGCTCAAGCGCCTGCAAGCCTTGGGCGCGGATGAGCGTGCAGTTGCGGGCCTCAAGCGCGCCATGGACGGCAAGGCCGAGGCTTTGTTTTATGAAAGCGTGGTGACGGGCGCGACGCTGGCCGTTGGGCTGCAAAAAGCGCTGGAAGAAGCCATTGCCAAATTGCCCATTCCCAAGGTGATGAGCTATCAGCTGGAAAGCGGCTGCGAGCTGCCGGGCTGGACCAGCGTGAGCTTTGTGCGCCCTGCCCATGGCCTGGTGGCGCTGCATGGCGCTGATGTCGTACCCGTGCAAGTGCTGGGGCTGAAGTCCGGCAAGGCTACACAAGGGCATCGCTTTGAGGCGACGGTGTCACCAGTCGTCATTGCGGACGCTGACAGCTATGCGGCCACGCTCTTGAGGGACGGCGCAGTGATTGCAAACTTTGCGGAGCGGCGCGCCGAGATCGTGCGGCAGCTATCAGCGGCGGCGACCAAAATCGGTGGTGGCGTGAGAGCCATTGAAGATGACGCCCTGCTGGATGAGGTGGCGGCGCTGGTGGAGCGCCCCAACGTGCTGGTCTGCGAGTTCGAGAGCCAGTTTCTTGACGTGCCGCAGGAGTGCCTGATCCTCACGATGAAGGCCAACCAGAAATATTTCCCCCTGCTGGACGCGGCGGGCAAGCTGACCAACAAGTTTCTGGTGGTCAGCAATATCAGCCCGTCTGACGCCAGTGCCGTGATTCAAGGCAACGAGCGCGTGGTGCGCCCACGTTTGGCCGATGCCAAGTTCTTTTTCGACCAGGACCGCAAGAAGACGCTGGAATCGCGGGTTGAAGGCTTGTCCAAGGTGGTCTATCACAACAAACTGGGCACGCAGGGCGAGCGGATGGAGCGCGTCTGTGCGATAGCCAAGGCCATCGGCCTGCAACTCGGTGGTGACCTGCTCGCAAATCAAGCCGAAACTGGGGCGCGCTTGGCCAAGGCAGACTTGCTGACCGACATGGTGGGTGAGTTCCCCGAGCTGCAGGGCATCATGGGCGGCTACTACGCGCGCCATGACGGCCTGAGCGAAGACATTGCCCTTGCGATTGAAGACCATTACAAACCGCGTTTTGCGGGGGATGAATTGCCCCGCAACCAGGTCGGTGTGGTCGTCGCGCTGGCCGACAAGTTGGAGACATTGGTGGGGATGTTTGGCATTGGCAATTTGCCCACGGGCGACAAAGACCCGTTTGCGCTGCGCCGTCATGCGCTGGGTGTTATCCGAATGCTCAACGAACAGAGTTTGCCGCTTGATCTTGAGTTATTGCTGGAAAATGCCTTCAAGGTGCTCAATGATGTCGGCATTCAGCGATCCGTCTGGGATCGGCAGCAGGCCGAAGAATACGCGAGAAAGGAAAAAGAAGCGGCTGGCCGAATGTTTGGGCACGCAAGTTCATTTTCTGCCCGAGTTTTTGAGTCAGGAGCAGTCGCAAACTTAGCGACCTTCATTTACGACCGTCTCGCCGGCTCCCTGCGTGAGCAGGGCTACAGCGCGCAAGAGGTGGATGCCGTGCTGGCCCTGCGTCCGCAGCGCCTAGGCGATGTCCCCAAGCGCCTGGCCGCCGTCCGCTCGTTCGCCGCCCTCCCCGAAGCCTCCGCCCTGGCAGCCGCCAACAAGCGCATCGGCAACATCCTGAAAAAGACCGATGCCGTAGACGCACACGTCAGCGAATTGCTCCTTAATGAACCCGCAGAAAAAGCGCTGTACGGCGCGATGCAGGGTATTGTCCCCAACGCGAATGCGCAGTTTGACGCAGGCGACTACGCCGCCTCGCTGCAAACCATGGCCGCCCTGCGCACGCCAGTCGATGCCTTCTTTGAAGGCGTGATGGTCAACGCCGAGCAAATTGATCTGCGCCTGAACCGCCTGGGCCTGCTGACCGCGCTGCACGCCGCCATGAACCGCGTGGCCGATTTGTCAAAACTTGCCTGAAAGGCGTGCAATTGTGGCTACGAACGAAAAAAAAATACGGGCCTTGCGGGGCTCGCCTCCCTCTTTGGCTGCAATCACCATTGAGGGATTCAAATCGATCAAGTCAGAGTGCAAATTGGAATTGGGCAATCTCAATATTCTTGCCGGTGCAAATTCGGCGGGCAAATCGAGTTTTTTACAGCCCCTACTGCTCTTAAAGCAAACGGTAGAGGCTGCCTACGACCCTGGTCCTTTACTGATTGACGGGCCAAACGTCAAATTTACAGAATTGGCACAGATTTTTTCGAAGCCTGGCGGCGCGAAAAAACAACTCTCAATCGGGCTATATGCTAACGATGGTCGGGCGTTAAAGCTGAGTTTTGAGATAGGCGAGAGAAAGCAACTCCAAATTAAGGAAAACGTTCATATTGGGAGGAATGGACTGGCTCAGACGTTGACCGAAAGTCTGTCGGGAGATGACGTAAAAAAAATCGTGAAAGCATCTGGCTTCCCAATTGATGGTGTTTTCTCGCAGGGTCATGCGTCCATCGGCAGAGACCGGGCGTTTCTCAGGCTGCAGTTCAACGACGCTGATCGGCGGTATGTTTTTCCCGTGGGGATTGTTGACGGGTTTGGTGAGGATGTTGGAAGAAACCTCATTCACGTTCCGGGTTTGAGGGGTAACCCAGAGCGAAGCTACAAAAAAACTGCCGTGGGCGGGAGCTTCCCTGGCACTCTCGATACTTACGTTGCCAGCATCGTTGCCCACTGGCAAGAAAGCGACCATGAGAAATTGGACACACTGGGCAGGCAGCTCCAACAGCTGGGTCTGACCTGGAAGGTCACATCGAAGAAGATTGATGACACGCGGGTGGAGCTGCAAGTCGGCCGCTTGCCAACAGCCGCGCAGGGCGGGGCTAAAGACTTGGTTAGTATTGCCGATGTGGGTTTTGGTGTATCTCAAGTACTCCCGGTTCTGGTTGCATTGTTGGTCGCCAAGCCGGGGCAGATGGTTTATATCGAACAACCCGAAACGCATTTGCATCCAAAAGCTCAGCGCGCACTGGCTCAGATATTTGCGGACGCCGTGCAGCGAAACTCCGTGGTCATTGTCGAGACGCATAGCCTTTTATTCGTGCGTGCGGTTCAAACGTTGGTCGCGCAGGGCATCGTCCAAAAAGATGTTGTCAAACTGCATTGGGTTGAGCGCGATGCCAAGGGGCAAACGCAGGTAACCACGCGAACATTGGACAAGTCGGGCGCTTACGGCGATTCGCCACAAGACTTTGAGGCTGCAGAAATGGCGGGAGAACAAGAATACATTGAGGCTGCGGAGAAAGCGCTTTTTGACCATGGCTAAGGTTTCCCGGCTGTTGGCCGTTGATGCTTCTGTGTTGCGAAGTGCGGGTGACAAGGCTGGTCATTCAGCACACTGCACGAGCGTGTTGAGCTCCATCCTTGAAATTTGTCATCGAGCGGTTTTGTGCGTAGAAATCCAGCAAGAATGGAACAAGCACCAATCCAGAATTGCGATCAAGTGGCGAGCGTCCATGAACGCCAGGAAAAAGCTGATTCCGCTCGACATTGGAGTGCAACGCCTGAGAATTACTGGACAGGTCAATGACCTTGTGCAAGTGACGCCTGTGCAACGTGCTGCGTTGATAAAAGATGTACACCTGCTTGCATCCGCTGCGCATGGAGATCACGTTGTCGTCTCCGGCGATCAAGCCTTAAAAACTTTGTGTGATCACCATCTGACCGAACCTCTAGAGTGGCTGTTGGTGTTGCACGAAGACGCTGACGCATCAAGGAAATCAGTACTTGCACGACTGGTTGAATTGTCCAGGACAAAACCCAATCCAAAGTTACCCCAATGAAACTCGTCATCCTCGACCGCGACGGCACCATCAACGCTGACAGCGACGACTTCGTCAAAACGCCGGAAGAATGGATTCCGCTGCCCGGCGCGCTGGAAGCGATTGCGCGGCTGAACCATGACGGCTGGCATGTGGTGATTGCGTCGAACCAGTCGGGGCTGGGGCGTGGCTTGTTTGACGTCGCCTCGCTCAACGCCATTCACACCAAGATGCACAAGATGCTGGCGGCGGTGGGCGGGCGGGTTGATGCGGTGTTTTATTGCCCGCACAGCCCGGAAGAAAGCTGTACCTGCCGCAAGCCGCTGCCGGGGCTGTTCGAGCAGATCGGCGCACGCTTCGGCATTCCGCTGAAGGGCGTGCCGACGGCCGGCGATTCGCTGCGTGACCTGCAGGCGGGCGCGGCAGCGGGCTGCGAGCCGCACCTGGTACTGACCGGCAAGTCGGCAGCCTTTCATGACGGTGGGCGGCCCGAGGGCTTGCCGGCAGGCACGGCGCTGCATGCGGACTTGTCGGCCTTCGTGGATTTCATCATCGAGCGCGGTGTGCGGCCCGCGTCCGCCCCCATCTGATAGTCGCTATAAAAATAGTAGCTGCTTACGCACGTGTTGCCTGGGCTACAGCCCGAAAACGTTTAAAAATATGAATAACAACCTGGCGGAACCCCTCACATGCCTTTGATTCGATCCATCCTGCACATGCTGTGGATGACCCTCACCGTGATTCCCTGGGCGCTGGCCGTGCTGGTTTACTCGCTGTTCGCCAGCAGCACCAAAATCTACTGGCTGTGCGCTGGCTGGCTGCGCGTGGCGGTCAATGGCGGCACGGCGATTCTGGGCATCGAAAACCGCGTCACTGGCATCAACAACCTGCCCACCGGCCAGACCAGTGCCTGTGTGCTGCTGGTCAAGCACCAGAGCACCTGGGAGACGTTTTCGATGGTCACGCTGATGCCGCATCCGCTGGCCTTTGTGTTCAAGCGCGAGCTGCTGTATGTGCCGTTTTTTGGCTGGGCGATGTCG
>JANMVO010000538.1:0-3444 GCA_031392805.1 Rhodoferax sp.
AAGAAAATGAGCAGGATGACCCCCAGCAATGTAGGAATCATTTGCCAGATGCGTCGCAGGATGTAGGAAAACATAAAGTCGCTGGCTGGGGGAAACGCCCATGGATTTGCTGACCGGGGCGATTATGCTTGTGTCGAGACGATAAGGCATTGGGGAAAGTAGGGCATGGGTGAAAGCAGGCGTGAAGGTGTTCGGGATGTGACGCTATGAAGAACAATCCTTTCAAATTTGGCTGGTTGAAGTTTGTACGGAGCCTATACGCCATGGGCATCGCGCTGGGCGTGGCCGGTGCCTTGCAGGCGCAAAACCGCCCGGCTGAAAAAGTTCTGCGCTATGCCTTCGAGGTCGCGGAGACCGGGTTTGACCCGGCGCAGGTGTCAGACATTTATTCGCACATCGTCACCGCCAATGTTTTCGATTCGCTGTACGACTACGATTATCTGGCCCGCCCGGTCAAGGTCAAGCCCAATGTTGCCGTGGGCATGCCGGTCATTGCCGATGACTTTCGCACCTACACGGTCAAAATCAAACCCGGCATCTACTTTGCCGATGACGCTGCGTTTGGCGGCAAAAAGCGAGAGCTGACCGCAGCCGATTTTGTCTACAGCTACAAAAGGTTTTTTGACCCCAAAACCAAAAGCCCGACCTTCACCGACCTTGAGGAAGAAAAGCTGCTGGGCATGGCAGAGCTGCGGCGCGAAGCCGAAAAGCCCGGTGCCAGCTTCAATTACGACAAAGAGGTGCAGGGCCTTCGCGCATTGGACCGCTACACGATTCAATTCAGGCTGGAAGATACCCGGCCCCGGTTTATCTACCGGCTGGCGGATGGCGGGCTGTTTGGCGCTCTGGCGCGCGAAGTGGTGGAGAAATATGGCGACAAAATTATGGAGCACCCGGTCGGCACAGGGCCGTTCAAGCTGGACCAGTGGACGCGCTCATCGAAGATGACGTTCATCAAAAACCCAAACTATCGGGAAGAGTTTTATGCGGCTGAACCGCCGGCTGACGATGCCCGCTCCCAGGCAATTTACGAGCAGTTGAAGGGCAAGCGTCTGCCCCTGCTGGACCGGGTTGAAGTTTCGGTGATCGAAGAAATCCAGCCACGCTGGCTGTCGTTTTTGGGCAATGAGCATGATTTTCTGTTTCTGCTGCCCGAGGCTTTTTCGACCCAGGCCATCCCCAACAACCAGTTGGCCCCCAATTTGGCCAAGCGCAAAATCCAGTTTGACCGGGTCGCCATTCCCGATGTCGTGTTGCATTACATGAACATGGAGCATCCGGTGCTGGGCGGCTATACGCCAGACAAAGTGGCATTGCGCCGCGCCATCTCACTGGCCTACAACAGTGAAGAAGAAATCCGCCTGCCGCGCCGCAATCAGGCCATTCCCGCCCAGGGGCCGATGCAGCCCGGCACCTACGGTTATGACCCCAAATTCAAGTCGGAAATGAGCGAATACAGCCCGGCGCGGGCAGCCGCCCTGTTGGACATGTATGGCTATGTTGACCGCAATGGCGATGGCTGGCGTGACATGCCCGATGGCAGCCCGCTGGTGCTGGAGTACGCCACGCAGCCTGATGCAGCGTCGCGCGAGAGGAACGAAATCTGGAAAAAGAGCATGAACGCGGCCGGCATCAAGATCGAGTTCAAGACGGCCAAGTGGCCTGAAAATTTGAAGGCCGCACGTGTTGGAAAGTTGATGATGTGGGGCTTGGGCTCCAGCGCGTCCATACCCGATGGCTCCGATTCGATTGGCATGGCGTACGGCCCTGCCAAGGGTGAGGGCAACCTGTCCCGGTTTCAAAACGCGGAGTTTGACAGGCTCTACCAACAGCAGCAATTGATGCCCGACGGTCCGGAGCGGTTGGCAGCCATGCAGCGCCTGGTCAAGATCATGGTGGCCTACATGCCCATCAAGTTTTCCAGCCATCGCGTGCGAACGGACATGATGCAGCCCTGGTTTGTGGGCTATCGCAAACACCCGATGTCACGCGGTTTCTGGAAATACGTTGACATCGACGCCAGCATGCTGCCCGGCCCCTGAAACCGGAGAAAACCATGTCCTTTGCATTAAAGCGAACGTTAAGCGTCATTGCCGTTGCCACAACGCTTTCACTCACCGGCTTTGCTGCCGTCATCCCCGCAGGCACGCAACTGCACGCCACCCAAACCCTGATCCGCAACAATGGCTCAGAGCCTGAAACGCTGGACCCGGCGCTGGCGGAATCGGTCGGTGCCAACAACATCACCCGTGATGTGTTTGAAGGGCTCACAGCCAATGACAACGCTGGCAAAACCGTGCCTGGCGTAGCGGAGAGCTGGAAGCAGGCCGACCAGACGACCTGGGTGTTCAAGTTGCGGGCCAATGCAAAATGGTCCAATGGCGACCCGGTGACGGCAGAAGATTTTATCTTTGGCATCCGGCGATTTGTGGACCCAAAAACCGCATCGGTTTACGCCAACACGTTTGGCATCTTTATTCTGAATGGCGCTGAAGTGGTCAAAGGCGCCAAGCCGCCTTCGGAGCTCGGCGTCAAGGCGCTGGACAAGCTCACGCTGGAGGTAAAAACGCCATATCCGGTGAGTTTTTTGCCTTCGCTGATGAGCAATAACAATCTCGGGCCAATCCACAAGGCGTCGCTGGAAAAATATGGCAAAGACTGGACTAAGCCTGGCAATCTGGTCAGCAACGGCGCTTATGTATTGAAGGAGTGGCAGGTCAACAACCGCATCGTGATTGAAAAGAATCCGCAGTACTGGGACGCTGCCAATGTGCAGTTGACCAAGGTAACCTACCTGCCAATTGAAGACGGCACGGCCGATGTCAAACTGTATGAGTCGGGCGAAAACGAGTGGGTCTACCAGTTGCCGCCGGGCACGTATGAGAAGTCCAAGGCGCAGTTCCCCAAAGAGATTCGCAACGCGCCGATGATAGGCCTGCGCTACTACTCCCTGCAAAACAAAAATCCTGTCTTTGCCGACGTGCGCGTGCGCAAGGCGCTGTCGATGGTGATTGACCGCGACATTCTCTCGCAGCGGGTCACGGCCGATGGCCAGGCCCCGGCCTATAGCCTGATCGTGGCCGGTGTGGAGGGTGCCAGCGCCCAGCCTTATGAGTGGGCGACCTGGCCGATGGCCCAACGCGTGGCCGAGGCCAAGAAGCTGCTGGAACAAGCCGGTGTCAATCCCGGCACCAAATACGTCTTCTCTTACAACACCAGTGAGTACCACAAGAAGATGGCCGTGTTTGCGGCCTCTGAGTGGAAGATAAAGCTGGGCCTGAACATTGAGACCGAGACCATGGAATTCAAGGTGCTGCTCAAGAAGCGCCATGACGGCGATTTTCAGATCGCACGCAACGGCTGGCTGGCCGACTACAACGACGCCACCACCTTTCTGGCGCTGGTGAAGTGCGACTCGGACAACAACAACAATTTCAACTGCAA
>JANMVO010000572.1:0-2456 GCA_031392805.1 Rhodoferax sp.
AATTCCTCTCAGGCATGTCAGGCGCCCCGGCCTGACATCACCCTATTTACCGGGTCAAAAGTGTGCAAGGTGCACCATATACTGCTGTTTTGCAGACGGTGGGTCAAAGGCGGGATAATACCCTCTGCCCTGTGAATAACCCGACCAAACCGCAGCCGTACGCATCCTTGAAGGTGTGCTTTACAAGCGGTTTCAACCTTGCCTATCCGGTTTGTTGCCAAAGTGATTGAGAATGCCAAAAGCCCACATCAGTTTTCCAGCACACGTAGCGAGAACGCCACTTATGCTGCCGGGCGAATCCACTCCCCGGGGAACTCGTTTGATGACTTTGGCAACAAACCGGATAGGCATGAGTGCAACATCTGTTCTGTAATTTCCCCGAGCACCAATCGTAGACTCAGACGCGTGGATTTTGGGTATTTGGTATTTTTTTTATTAGGCCCCTGCCATGCCGCCGGAGGCTTCCCCCGGTTGTGCATGTACTCATGCATTACCCGCCGCCGGCAGGCCTGCAATGTGCGATTGCAGAACAAACTTTTTTATGGCTCAACGAACTCAACTTGACGACAGCAACACTCAAATGCACGAGGCCTACGCCTGCTTGCTGAACAACGGATTGGACGGCGCTGCTGAAGCGCTGCGCATCCTGGTCAACGAAGCCTCGCGTATTGAGCGTGCCCAGCATCTGCAGGCGATGCCCTACGAGCGCTCTGCGCAGCGCCAGGACTACGCCAATGGCTATAAACCCAAGACCGTTTTGACCCGCTTGGGCAAGGTCGATTTCGAGGTGCCCCAGGTGCGCTCGGGCGGCTTCTACCCCAGCGCCCTGGAGCGTGGCAGCCGCTCGGAACAAGCCATGAATTTGGCCTTGGCTGAGATGTACGTGCAAGGCGTCTGGACCCGCAACGTCATCACCGTTTTGCAAAAACTGGTGGGCCCGGATATCAGCATTTCTTCGACTCAGATCAGCCGCTGCACGGCACTGCTCGATGAGGGCTTGCAGGCCTGGCGCACACGGCCGCTGGACGACACGCCGTATGTGATTTTGGATGCCCGTTATGAGCGGGTGCGCGAGGCGGGACGCTTGGTGGACTGCGCCGTTTTGGTGGCCATTGGTGTGACCGCCTCAGGGCATCGCCGTGTGCTGGGCGTGTCGGTTGCGTTGTCGGAGGCCGAGGTGCATTGGAGAGCCTTCCTGGACAGCTTGATCCAGCGTGGCTTGCGTGGGGTCAAGTTCATCGCCAGTGACGACCACGCAGGCCTCAAAGCGGCCCGCAAGGCGATGTTTCCCGGCGTGCCTTGGCAGCGCTGCCAGTTCCACCTGCAACACAACGCGCAGGGCTATGTCAGCCGACTGGATCAGCGTGCGCCGGTGGCACGCCAGATCCGTGGCATCTTCACCGCGCCGCACGCCCACGAGGCCCAACGTTTGCTCAACACGGCGCTCAAGGACTGGCAGGTCAGCCATCCGCAGTTGGCCGCTTGGGCAGAGATGAATTTGCCGGAAGGTTTTGCCGTCTTTGGCCTGCCCGATGCGCACCGCGTGCGCATGCGCACCACCAATGGACTGGAGCGCCCGAACAAAGAGCTCAAGCGGCGCACACGCGTGGCCACACTGTTTCCAAACCCCGATAGCTGCCTGCGCTTGGTCAGCGCCTTGCTGGCCGAACAAGACGAGGAGTGGTTGACCGCCAAAATTTACCTGACGATGAAACCCTGACCCGACGCGCTCGCGCAACACTTACGTAACCAAAAATCGAAATTTACAGAATGGATGTTGCTCTATCAGCTTTTGAGCGACTCAGAGATTCAAGCCGAAATAGTTGCAGCCCGGCGGGCGCGCCTCGCATGAGGGTGGTGCTTGACACCAATTTGTTGATTTCAGCACTTATTTTTCGTGGGCTCCCGGCACAGCTGCTCTTGATATTTGAAAACCCCCAACACGCGCTTTTCACCTCGCCCCAGTTGCTGGCTGAGCTGGAGGATGTGATTTTTCGCAACAAGTTTGAAAAGCCAATTGCCCAAGCGCAAACCAGCGCACGCCAGCTTTTTTGATGGCTTTGTAGCGCTGGCCCGCACCGTCAAAGCCAACCCGCTGAGCGAGCGGGTATTGCGTGATGCAGATGACGACGCCGGACTCGCCCGTGCGCTGGCCGCAGGGGCTGACTTGATCGTTTCCGGTGACGATCACCTGTTGGTGCTCAAGCAGTATCAAAACATTTCCATCCTGGCCGCGCGGCAGGCGCTGGAGCTGTTGGCGGTTTGAGGCTGTTGGCTTGGCTGAATGCTCGCGTCAATTGACTCAGACTAGATGGCGCATGCCCATGCCGAAAATTGATTTTTTTCGGATTGCAGAAAGCTTTGACGGGCTGCAGAAATCGCTCCTCGTGGATTGAATCGACCGCCAGCCCCGTGAACATGGGCATGAACAGCTATTGAATTTCTAGCGTTTTCCT
>JANMVO010000596.1:0-9030 GCA_031392805.1 Rhodoferax sp.
TGTGCAAAGCGGCTTCGGCAATGTGGTCATCATCAACCACGGCAAGGAGAGCACAACGGTGTACGCCCATTTGAGCCGAATTAATGTGCAAAAAGGCGAAAAAATCAGTCAAAGTCAAAGCATTGGCGCGGTCGGCTCCACTGGCTGGGCCACCGGGCCGCATCTGCATTTTGAATTCCGCGTCAATGGCGTTCACCACGACCCTCTGACGATGGCGCATCAAACCGAAACTGCGCCTGTCACTGAAGCAGCAAAACGCCAGTTCGACATACTTTCCGCCTCAACACGGGTCGCGCTCTCTGCCGCTGGGTCCATGAAACGGTCTACGGCCGAATAAGGCGCCAAGGAAGCGCGGATTTATTCATTGTGGATTCGTGGCGCTTCGGTTGGGATGGGCTGCAGGGCGGTTTTTGCAGCAAATATCGGAAATATTTGAACAAAAACCAACGCCGCAGACCGCCCAAGCCAGGTGATCACGGGCTGCAAGGAATAAATCCGAGCTTCCCCAGGTACCGCAGTCTTCACTGCAGCCGGATGTTGGCAGTGCATGTCTGAACTCTACATTGGCCTCATGTCTGGCACGTCGCTTGACGGGGTTGATGCCGTTTTGGTAAACTTTTCAGGCACTGATTACTCGGTTGTCCAGCATACTTACGAGCCATTTTCTGACGCGCTGGTCAGTGGCCTCCTTGCGCTTAACACCACAGGTGCAGATGAGCTTCATCGTTGCGCATTGGCGGCCAACACGCTCGCCGGCGTCTACGCGAAGGTCGTCATTGATTTACTGGGGAAGTCCGGCGTTGCCAGCAACCGGGTGGTGGCAATTGGCGTGCATGGGCAGACAGTGCGCCACCGCCCCGAGCAATCCAACGACGATGCAGACCCAGCAGCCGCCACGGGGGAAAAAACCAATGGTGGGGGTTACACCGTCCAGTTGAACAACCCGGCGCTGCTGGCTGAATTGACGGGTATCGACGTAGTCGCAGATTTCCGAAGCCGCGACGTGGCAGCCGGTGGACAAGGCGCGCCTTTGGTGTCTGCTTTTCATCAAGTGGCATTTGGACGCGCAGATGACGCAGTTGCCGTTCTCAATATTGGCGGTATATCGAACCTCACCGTCTTGGGGCCACTGTCAGCGCGGGTGCCAGATGACGTGATCGGTTTTGACTGCGGGCCTGGCAATGCGCTGATGGATCACTGGTGCCAGCAGCACACTGGCCAGACCTTTGACGCGGCAGGCCACTGGGCTGCCACCGGGCAGGTGAATCACGGCCTGCTCAAAGCGATGCTGGATGAGCCTTTTTTTGCAAAAAGTCCACCCAAGAGCACGGGTCGCGACCTGTTCAACACGCGTTGGCTGAAGGCGAAATTGGCGGATTTCCCAGCTATCAAGCCTGTTGATGTTCAGGCAACATTGGCAGAATTGACCGCCAGCTCTTGTGCTTCTTGCGTCATCCGCTTTGGAATCATGAGTAAAAGTCTGGTGATGTGCGGTGGGGGCGCACTCAACACTTTCCTGATGGCGCGATTACAGGCGAATTTGCCAGCGCTGCAAGTGGTGTCCTCGCAGGCCGGTGGCTTGCCGCCTTTGCAAGTGGAAGCCACCGCATTTGCCTGGTTGGCACGCAAAGCCATCAAACGGGAAACAGGGAGTCTGCCAAAAGTAACGGGTGCCAGAGGCGCCCGGATACTGGGTGCAATTTACCCTGCTTGAATCGCGCAATGACAGAATTTTTTACAGAAATTTTGTCAGGCGGAAAAGCTGGACCCACAACCGCAGGTTGACGTGGCATTGGGGTTCTTGATCACGAACTGTGAGCCTTGCAAATCTTCCTTGTAGTCGATTTCGGCACCCACCAAATACTGATAGCTCATGGCGTCGATCAACAATGACACCCCATTTTTCGTCATGGTGGTGTCGTCTTCGTTGGTGATTTCGTCGAACGTGAAGCCGTATGAAAAGCCGGAGCAGCCACCACCCTGCACAAAAACGCGCAGTTTTAAATCAGGATTTCCCTCTTCGGCAATCAAGTCAGCCACTTTTGCCGCCGCACTGTCGGTAAACAGGATCGGGGCGGGCATTTCACCAAG
This sequence comes from Rhodoferax sp., assembly GCA_031392805.1. Taxonomy (GTDB): domain Bacteria; phylum Pseudomonadota; class Gammaproteobacteria; order Burkholderiales; family Burkholderiaceae_C; genus JANYCG01. The sequence continues at coordinate 2,092 of JANMVO010000596.1, forward strand.
CATTTGGCTTGGCATTTCAGTTCTGATGTTTTCTGCAACGGCGCTCATGGACACTTTCGTTGAATTCAATGTTTCAATACTACCGCAAATCGCTCAGGAATTTGGTCAAGCGTTATTTGCCGCTAGTTTGAGTGTGGGTTTCTCTTCACCCGCCACGATGGGCCGCAACTGGCCCGCAATCAGCGCTCCCTGGTGCATCTCCAGGGCGGTGTAGTGCACGTCGCCCTCTACCCGTGCCTTGGGCTGAAGTTCAAGCATCACTGTGGCATGAACAGGGCCTTTGACCGTGCCATTGATGATGATGTGGTCAGCGTGCATCTCGCCCATCACCGAGGCCGTTTCCGAGATCACCAATAGGCTGGGCTCGTTGGGGTTGGCCCGGATGTTGCCAATGACCGACCCATCCACACGCAGTCCGTCTGTGAACGTGAAGTTACCCGCAATCTGGCTTCCCTGTGCAATCAGGCTTTTGATGGGGGGCTGCTTTTTCTTGTTGAACATGAAACGTTCTCCAAATATTAGGTTGCTAAAGTCTGACAGACTGCGCGGCTTTGACCACCGCGCCCTCAAAGACCTTGACGGAAACATTTTTGACTATGGTTTGCGCGGGTAGCTCAAACACACCCTCGGTACGGCCATATTGGCGAAACTTGAGGTCCTGGGCACCTCCCGGCAATGCAGCCACCCACGGTTTGCCATTTTGAATACCAACAAAGCTCAACTCCAGCCGCCCATTGAATTCGGGCGCGTTTTTTAGCGCTTGCATCAACAGAATTTGCCATTTTACCTGACGCCCGTTCAGCACTTCAGCCTGAAAACCGCGAATGGCAATACCCTGCACGCCGCTGGCAGGAATCAGTTTCTCAAAAAAACCAAGATCATCCTTGAGCTTGCGGTTGTCTGCATCAAGCTGACGGTTTTGAACCAGCAACCCTTCCTGGGCGGACTTCTCGGCAGTCACCAGTGTGCCTGCCGTGTCGGCGATGGACTGCGCCTTGTCGCGTGCCAGCTTGGCTTGTGCGAGCTCAGTACGCAAATCCCCAAGCTCGGTGCGAGCGCGCAGCAACTCATCTGTTGTGCCACCGTCGAGTCCGGCAATATCCTTGCCAAACTCAAATGCCCAAAGACCTATGGCTGCGCAAAACCCCATCACCAGCGCCAGACCAGCCCATCGAAAAGGCCACGGCAACGCGCTGCGCACAGACATGCGGGGGGCACTGATGGTCAAACGGCGGCGGAGCAGGCGAAAACGCATGGGGTACCGAGTCTATCAGCTTGAAAACTGACGCAGACGGATTCATCTGCGCACCGCTCATTGCCGGAAAGTCCGGATCCAGAGCACGGCTAAAAATCGTAGCGGAGTGTCGCGCCCCACCCAACTAAGTCGCGATGGCAATGGAGCCTTGCGATACAGCTCTTTGACGTCTTGCGGCATGGCTTGCAAACCGTTTTGGGCCAAATGGAGCACCAGCATCTGATGCTGTAGCGCCCGACAGGCATAACGCCATTTCCGGCGCAGGTATGTGCGATAGTCGCGCCAGCGCCAGACCGACAGGGATCTGAAGGAAAACTGGGCACCTGCATGGAAAACGCAGTGGGCGCCTCCCGCTAGATGTTGGTTGCTGCCGATTTCGCTAGCAACCAACCAGGACATAAGAAAGTCTTCTCCGATCAAGCCGACAGGCATACGGACATTTCTTTCCCGCAGCCGCTGAACGAAACTGCCTCGCAGCGCGTATAAACAGCCAGCCAGCATCCCGTAGGTAACCATCCGCTGCCGCCACGCATCCCTATCCCTACCGGTTGCCGGCATGGCGCCCGCCGCTTTGGCGCTGGGAAACTCGTTCAAGGCGGATGCCAGCAACGACAGCGCGTCCGACTCGATAATGACATCGCCATCCATGAAGAAACAGGTTTCCAGCTCACGGGCTCGTTCGGGAGGAATGATGTCGTGAACATAGAGATTCCAGGCGTTTGCCTTGTCCGCAAGATCGATCTCCACCAACCACAGGTTGGGAATGGTTGTGGCACAGGCAAGAACCTCGTCAACCGTGGCGTCGGCGCAGCCATTTGCGAGTACGAAGACATCAACATCCGTTCCACCAGTTGCGCCAGCAATACTTTCGAGAGCAGCCCGGATACGTCCAGCCTCGTTATGGGCGAAAACGGCAATGGCCCAAGAGGGGTTACCGGACCTCGCTGAAACGCGCGACACCCGCCAATCGCCCTTCATCACATCAGTTTCCCCTGCTTCGCACATCGATTTGGCCAAGTCCAGAAAATGAAAAACCGCCCCGACTTGACATCGTGGGCGGTTTTTGGAGGCAGGGACGCTTAACGCTTGGAGAATTGCTTGCGACGACGGGCACCGTGCAAACCGACCTTCTTGCGTTCAACTTCGCGCGCATCGCGCGTCACGAAACCGGCCTTGGACAGCTCAGGCTTGAGCGTTGCGTCGTAATCAATCAAGGCGCGGGTGATGCCGTGGCGCACCGCACCAGCCTGGCCCGACTCGCCTCCGCCTGCCACGTTGACCATGATGTCAAAGGTTTCAGCGTGGTTGGTCAGCATCAGCGGCTGCTTGCAGATCATGATTGAGGTTTGGCGGCCAAAGAACGCTTGAATGTCCTTGCCGTTAACGACGATCTGGCCTGAGCCTTTTTTCAGAAACACTCGGGCGACGCTGGATTTGCGACGGCCGGTGCCATTGTTCCATTCACCGATCATTTGGCCGCCTCCTTGATTGCGTTTGCCGAGATGCCTGCAATTTCCAGCATTTTGGGCTGCTGGGCAGTATGCGGGTGCTCGGCACCAGCGTACACCTTGAGTTTCTTGATCATGGCATACCCCAGCGGCCCCTTGGGCAGCATGCCCTTGACGGCTTTTTCCAAAGCGCGACCGGGGAACTTGGCTTGCATGTCACGGAAATTGACGCTTGAGATACCACCAGGGTAGCCAGAGTGGCTGTAGTAAATTTTGTCAATCGGCTTGGCACCGGTGACACGCAGTTTGGCTGCGTTGGTGATGACGATGAAATCACCGGTATCGACGTGGGGCGTATAAATGGCCTTGTGTTTGCCGCGCAAACGGAGAGCAACTTCGCTGGCTACTCGTCCGAGGACCTTGTCGGTCGCGTCAATCACAAACCACTCGTGCACCACGTCAGCGGGCTTTGCGCTGAACGTTTTAGTCATGAGTTTTCTCTGTTTAGAGGGTTTGTCCAACCTTAGGGGTTGGCTTCCTCCAACCGCAAGGTTGGCTACATCTGGGCTCTTTTCCACGGTCGGCGTTCTTCTAACGAGAATCTCTTAGGTGGGTTCCGTCACAGTGGCGAGCGCCGCCCTTTCCCTTTCCCTTCCCCTTCCCCTTTGACTTGAGCCAGAACTAGAGCGGGAGCGGTGATAACGCTGTTTACTTTGACTTGAGGCTTCGCCGCGGAGCCACAAAAGCGCTGCGAAGCTTTCCATTATACAAAGGTTCTGAACCACCGTGCAAAAAGTCCATGCCCCATGCCGGGCCGTGAAATGCCAAGGCCGATTCTTAACGTCTGTTGTTTTCCTCCAGACGCCTGCGGTTTTCGACACAAAACGGTAAACGGGCGAATGCCGGCTTCTCGCATTCCTGAAAAATGCACATGGGTCGGGTGATGAAGTTGCGGTCAGCACAAATGTCAACCGGACCGCGCCGCTCTGGCGCAGCAACGGTTCGAGATTCTTCAGCCACAGCCGGTATGGCTGGTATGGCTGCCATAGCCGGTATAGCAGGTATAGCCGGATCCAATTTACCAGGAATGGCCTCCGTCGACTTAACAACGGTCGCCGGCTTTTTGACGGCATCGGCTGACGCGGCGCGCGCTGGCGAACTGGCTGCGGCCTTAGCCATGGGTCGCGATTTGGATTCGGTCTCCAGGATCATTTCGGCATTTGAATCGGTCACCGCCGCTTTGGCGGGCAACATTGCTTCACCCGCTTGGGGCGGCAAAACTGCCGCTTTCTCTGCCGCAGGTGACACCGTTTCATTAACCGGCGGCACCACCTCAACGGCGACGGGTGCTTTCAATGGGGTCGTATCGCCCCAGTTCCAATAGGCAAATGCGGCGATTAAACCCAAGGCCAGAGCGGCGGCGGGGCCATATTTTCGAGCCTTTTGGGACTTTCGCGGCTCAGGAATTCGATTTGTGACGACTGCCTTCACGACTGTCTCCACGCCAGCCATCATGTCTGGCGCCTCTTCAGAGGCCACTTTTGCAGCAATCGTCGGGGCGGCAAGGCCAGAAAAAATGGACTCCGTGGTCAGCGACATGTTGTCACTCTCCAAAGGCCACAGCATGGTGGCGTCGATCGCACCGCTGGAAGCGGCCTCAGCGGCATGACCCAAATTGGGGCGCAAATCAAGAGTGGTGGGCTTGGCTGGGCGCAAATCCTGAGTCGTTTTTAGGTGCGCCAGCGGCGTTGCACCTGTTGGGGCACCCGGGAAATCCAGCGAAGGCACCGTGGCAAGGCACTCGCGCCAGGCAAACCGCTGAATATCATCCGGTGCAATCAACGCCATTTCGTCAAAGAAGGCCTGAACATTTTGCGGCCGGTCCTGCGGCTGGATCGCCAGTGCGTGCCCGACCGTCTGGACAAATTCGCTCGAATAGTGTTGGCCGTAATGGGTCTCAATGGTTTGCGCCACGCTTGCGAATGTTGGCATGCCATCGCGCAAAACACGAAACGTGGCTGGCACTGGCGGCTCGTTGCACAGACAGCCATGCACGACAGCGGCCACCGAGTAAAGATCGGTCCATGGCCCCTGGCGCATGTGGATGGCGTCAGCGTACTGCTCAATCGGCGCGTAATTCACCTTCAAGATTGCCGTGTATTTCTGGCTGGTGTCGCTGATGGCGCGCCTTGCAGCCCCCAGATCAAGCAGTACCGGGGGTCCGACATCCTGCAGAAAAATATTGTCGGGCGAGACGTCGCGGTGCACGATATTGTTCTCGTGCAGGTACTTGAGCGCCCCCAGGATGGCCCACAGGACGGTTCGCAGCCAGGCTTCCGGCGGGGGGGTGCGTATCTCGCTGCGCACCTGCCGCAAGGTCATGCCGCTGTACAGTGGCATGACCATGTACGCCGTGTTGTTGGCTTCCCAGAAACGATAAACCTTGACCAGCGAGGGATGGTCGAACTGCGCCAGCAGGCGGGCCTCATTGACAAAAGAGCGCAGCCCAGTAACAAGGGTTTCATGGTCACTTGAAGACCGGGCAGACAAGGCCTGGCCCTGCGAGCGGCCAGCCAATGCGGAGGGCATGTACTCCTTGATCGCCACCGTGCGGTGCAACGAGTGGTCATAGGCACGATAGACCATGCCAAAGCCACCCACCCCCAGCAGGCTCAATATCTCAAATTCACTTAGCCTCGCGCCCGCAGGCAACGCGTCGGTATGGGAGATTTGCGGCTCAAGGTTGGAAACGGAAGGCCTGGAAGGAGCTGTCATGACTATAGGTACTTGCAGGTATTGTTGCGCATAACCTTGCTTGGGCGCAAAGCTTGACCCGGGCTGCTGCCCAAATAGTTGAGCGCTTCCAAGTCTGCTTCGTTAACATAGATGCATGTTCAGTTATCGCCACGCCTTTCACGCCGGCAATCATGCCGACGTTCTCAAGCACACCGTGCTGGTTGCCGTCTTGAAGCATCTGACGGAAAAAGAAACCGCCCTGATGGTACTCGACACGCACGCCGGAGCTGGCCTGTACCGGCTGGATGGCGATTACGCTGAAACCAGTGGTGAAGCCGCAAACGGCGTTTTACGCCTGATTTCCAGGACAAAAGTGCCCTTAGCCCGCGCAAAACAAGCACATAGTGCTATTATAAATATAGCAACCAGCCATTCTCCGGCGATCCAGGATTACCTCGACCTGGTGGCGACTTTCAATGCGGCAGGCAGCTTCAAGGTCTACCCCGGCTCGCCGTTTATCATCCAGCGCCTGTTGGGCGGCCGCGACAAACTCAAACTGTTTGAGCTGCACCCGACCGACTCCAAAACCTTGTCGGCCAACATTGCGCAACTGGGCGCTGGCCGCCAGGTGGCCGTGCTGCGCGAGGACGGCTTTGAAGGTATCAAGAAATTCCTGCCGCCGCCGGCCAAACGCGCACTGGTGCTGTGCGACCCGAGTTATGAGATCAAAAGCGACTATGCGCGCGTGCCCGTGATGGTGGCCGATTCACTCAAACGTTTTGCCACCGGCACTTATGCGGTTTGGTACCCCATCATCCCGCGCCCCGAGGCCCATGAGGTCCCGCGCAAGCTGAAAACCCTCGCAGTCAGGGCTGGCAAAAGCTGGCTGAATGCCACCTTAACCGTCAAGTCCAGCAAATTGCTGTCTGACGCGCAGGGCGAAGTCATTCGTCCGGGCTTGCCAGCCAGTGGCATCTTCATCATCAACCCACCCTATACCCTGAAGGCCGTCCTGCAGGCGGCGCTGCCAGAGATGGTGAGTGTGCTGGGGCAAGACCAGCATGCGGCTTTTTCGCTGGAAGCGGGAGGTTGACTCAAATCAACCCACCAGAGGAATTCTTGAAGAAGAAATGTCGCCATACCAATTAACCGACCAATCGGTCGGTTAATTGGTATACTTGCCAGATTCAGGCTGTGGAGCCTGCGCAGGAGACGGGCATGTATACGCAAGCACTCGACATTTCAGAAGATAGTGCGGATGGCAAATCAGCCAACAGGGCCGCTGGGTCGTCCACCAGATCTTTGACAGAAACTACCCCGTCAGCCGCGCAAACCTGTTTTGACGCCACGATGGACGCCGATGGCAAGATCGAGCCGCAAGACTGGATGCCCGAGGCGTATCGCAAAACCCTGGTGCGCCAGATCAGCCAGCACGCGCACAGCGAAATTGTGGGCATGCAGCCTGAAGGCAACTGGATCAGCCGCGCCCCCAGCCTCAAG
>JANMVO010000602.1:0-1655 GCA_031392805.1 Rhodoferax sp.
CGGGCGCTCATGCATCAGGTGGATTGCCCTCCCCACATAGCGGTCACGCAGCGCAGCCAGCCAGCCTGAGGCATCGTCCGGCAGCGACTCCAGGTAGCGCCGTGCGGCATCAACGAAGACCATTTCACTGACCCGCTCCAGTACCGCCGCGCTGCCGGGGCGGCGCAGGTTTGACTCTACGGCAGCGTGGTGAAGTACCGGGGCCACCCAGTCCCCGTTGCCGCCCGCAGGCAGGTGCAACAGCCTGGGCAGGGCCTCAATCAGCGGATTGAAAGGCCGAAGATCGCAGCCGACGAAACCGCAAATGAGAACCGTCTCAGCCTCGTCTGCCGGCATCGAAAATCCGGGCTTGAAGACGCCATGGTGAAAGGCGAGCGGAATCGGCTTGGGGTCGTTGCGGGTGGTAAACACCCAGTCGGCTTCGCCTGGCGGTGCAGACATGCCGGGCGCACTGGACATCACATGCGCATCGCCATGCGGAAACATCACGACGTCGCCGCTGGCCAGGTGAACGGGAGGCAATCCGGCGATCGTGGCCCAGCCGCTGCCTTTGGCGACCATGTGGTACTCGATCAAGTGTTCGGCACCCGGCATGACGGCACTGGCCATCTCGTTGGCGGCCGGTGTGTTGGCAAACCACTCGTCGCAGCAACTCACGTAATAGAAAACCGCACCGCGCAAACGCACGCTGCGCAACACATCGGACAGGGGATCGTGATTCATTTTGAAACAAGGCCGGGGCACTGATCAAGCCTGCCAGATGCATGGTCAAGCGGCTCAACAAATCCGGACGCTCAGCCAAGTTTGCCAGATGCGCGGCAAAGCGTCAACGCGCCTGTTTGCAAATAATTGGGCTGTCGGCGCAATGGTGCGTCGATCAATGCTTTTCAACCATCCACACATCATTCAGGGAAAATACCATGAGCTCACAACTTGAAACCTCGGCCACCAAAACGGCCACTGCCCCTTCGTCTGCCGTTGCAACGCCCGACTTCGCCGCCATCAAGCTGCGTCAGCAGGCCACCTGGGCCAGCGGTGACTTTGCCGTGGTCGGCACGACCTTGCAGATCGTCGGCGAATCACTGGTTGAAGCCGTCAACGTGCAATCTGGCGAGCGCGTGCTTGACGTGGCCGCCGGCAATGGCAACGCGACGCTGGCTGCGGCGCGCCACTTTGCCGACGTCACATCGACCGACTATGTGCCCGCACTGCTTGACAAGGGCCGCGCGCGGGCCCAGGCAGAGGGGCTGTCCGTGCAGTTCCAGGTCGCTGACGTTGAAGCGCTGCCCTTCGAGGACCGCAGCTTCGACGTTGTTCTGTCCACCTTCGGCGTCATGTTTGCGCCCAACCATCAGCAATCATCGCGGGAGATGCTGCGAGTGACGCGCAGTGGCGGGCGCATCGGCATGGCGAACTGGACGCCTGACGGTTTCATTGGCCGCCTGTTCAAGGTGATTGGCGCGCACGTGCCGCCGCCTGCCGGGCTCAAGTCACCCGCGTTGTGGGGCACCGAGCCGCACCTGGTTGAACTGTTTGGCGCGCAGGCGTCAGACATCAAATGCGCGCGCCGCATCTTCAACTTCCGCTACAAATCGACCGCGCATTGGGTGCAAATTTTCCGCGATTTCTACGGCCCCACGCACAAGGCCTTTGCC
>JANMVO010000624.1:0-4939 GCA_031392805.1 Rhodoferax sp.
ACGTCTCGAACACGTCTGTAACACTTGGAAGGTTTTGCCATGGAATTTCTATCTGCGCCCTGGTGGTCGGCGCTGCTGGCCATCATCCTGATTGATTTGGTGCTGGCGGGCGACAACGCCATCGTCATCGCTTTGGCAGCGCGCCATCTGCCGCCTCACCTCAAGCAAAAAGCCATTCTCTGGGGCACGGTGGGGGCCATCACCGTGCGCTCGATCATGACCGTGGGCGTGGTCTGGCTGCTCAAAATTCCGGGGCTGATGCTGCTGGGCGGCCTGGGACTGTTGTGGATTGCCTACAAGCTGCTGGCCGATGAGGGCGGACCTGCGCATGACGGGCCCATCACCACGACGTTCTGGGGCGCCATGAAGACGATTGTGGTGGCCGATGCGCTGATGGGCGTGGACAACGTGCTGGGCGTGGCGGGTGCTGCGCATGGCGCGATGGATCTGGTGGTGATCGGGTTGCTGGTCAGCGTGCCGATCGTGGTGATGGGCAGTTCGATGGTGCTCCGGCTGGTGGAGCGTTTTCCCATCATCATTCAGCTCGGTGCCGCTGTGCTGGCGTTTACGGCCGCAAAAATGATCATCAGCGAATCTTGGCTGGACGCGGTATTCGACCCCCCCGAGTTGGTGCACACCGCAGCACGCTGGGGCACCTATACCGTCGCCGTGGCGGGTGTGCTGGCGGCAGGCTGGTGGGCCGGTCGCCGCCACCGCAGCAAAGGCGAAAGTCGCCCCCAAAGTCGTCACATGGCCTGAGCCCGTGCCGCCGGTTTCACCGTGTTTTTAACTTTCTTGAGGAGTGCATCATGGACAAAATCATTGTGTATTTGAACGACGCAGACCACGCCTTGCAGCAGTTGGCACCCATGAAGAATGGCAACGGCCGCCTGGCAAATCGCAGCGCATTGCAGGCCACCGAGTGGGTGCTCGTGGCCTGCCCGCCCCACATGACGAAGCACATCAGCAAATGGGTGAGTCCTGAAGCACTTGACAGCTGGCGCGCCACGTGGAGCGGACAAATGTTCGCGCAGATCGTGCCCACACTCGAAGCCCAGGGCGATTCGGTGGTGACCGTGGTCGCCAAAGGCCCGCTGCCCGCGCTGACGGAGCGCTTGCTCAAGGAGCATGGAAGTGCGCGCGTTCTGGATGCCAGGCGAACCCATTTCGGCGAGGATTTGCCACCGGTCACGCGGGACCAGCCGACCGAGCACGAAAGCCGCTGGAGCGTGCCGGGCGTGGTGGCGGGCATGGGGCTGCTGCTGGTGCTGGCAGCGGACTGAGCGCTCTTCAAGCGTTCTTTAGGCGTTCTTCCGCTCTCTTCAGGCGCTCTTCAGTCACTCTGAAGACCCTGCCGGTCGGGCCGGCGGGCAGAGTTGGGCAGTCGGGCCAGCAGCATCTCAGCAGTGCTATTCTCGGGCCATGAAAATTATCGTCAAATGGCTGCTCAGTGCCGCCGCGCTGCTGGCCGTGGCCCATTTTTACAGCGGCGTGCAGGTGACCAACTTCGGCTCGGCGCTGATTGCCGCGTTCGTCATCGGGCTTTTCAACACCATCCTGAAGCCAATCCTGGTGGTGCTGACCTTGCCGGTGACCCTGCTCACCCTGGGGCTGTTCCTGTTTGTCATCAACGCATTGATGTTCTGGGCCGCGTCGGGCGTGCTGAGCGGTTTTCACGTTCGCGGCTTTGTGGCGGCGCTGATCGGCTCGCTGATTTACTCGGTGATGGGCATCGTGATCGAGTCAGCGCTCGACCGACTGTTCTTTAAGAAGTAGCGCGGTCTGGCGAGCGCGGGTGTCGATGATCGACGCGTCGACGTGGTCTGCGGCGCCCTTGCGGCTCAAATTGTGTGCCAGCACTTGCGCCGCCTTGAAGCGCTCCAGCGCGGCCGCGTAATCCAGGTGAGCGGCCTGCGCTTCGGCGTCCGCCCGAATGGCGCGCAGCGTCTGGCCTTGGGCTGCGTAGGCGGTGGACAGCAGTTGCCAGGCCTGTGCGTCGCGTGGATGGCCCGCTACCCAGGTTTGCAGGTGTTGCGCTGCCTGGCTGGCCAGGCCAGATCGAATCTCTGCTGTCGCACCCAAAACAAGTTCCGGTCGACCGGGCGCGACCGGGCTTGCATCTGAACCTTTCAAGATGGCATCGTTGGCCGCCAGCACAGCCGCAGCCTTGGGCGCATCGTCCATCGCCAATGCCAGCTCGGCGCCCAGCAGCCGGGTCAGGCGTGACGCCCGCTCGTCAGCGCGCGTCAGCGCAGTCAGCCGGGTTTGCAAGGCCACCGCGCTCTGGAATTCGCGCAGCTTGATGGCGGCCAGCGCTGCGCCATACACATTTGCCGCCTGGCGGGGCGTGTCCTGGGTTGCCAAATCAGCCGCGCCCGCCAGCACGGCCCAGGCGCGCAAGGCATCCACGGCCGGGTTGGACAGCACGCCCGCTCGCGCGGCCACCATCGCGTGCTCCAGACTTGCACCGGGGACGGCTGTGCCGGGCGCTCCTGACTTGGCGGCCTGGGCGGTTGTACCGGATGCACTGAGTTGCAGGCGCGCCTGCATGTCGGCAATGCGCTCGGTCGTCAGCGGATGGCTGCGCAGGTAAGGGTAAGCGCCATTGTCGTTGTGGCGCGAGGCTTGCTGCAGCTTCTCGAACATCGACACAAAGCCATAGGGCTCAAACCCGGCCTGCGTCATGACGCCGAAACCGATGCGGTCAGCCTCGCGCTCCATGTCGCGCGAAAAATTGAGCTGGTTCTGCGCCGCCACGGCTTGCCCGCCAATGATGAGCGCGTTGGCAGTGTCAGGGCGCTTGCTGGCCGCCAGCGCACCCAGAATCATCGCGCCAATGAGCCACGGTGTCTGCGCGCTTTGCTTGGCAATGAGGCGCGAAATATGGCGCTGCGTGACGTGACTCAACTCGTGGCCAAGGACCGAGGCCAGCTCGTCGCGGCTGGTGACAATGGCGACCAGCCCGAGGTGCAAGCCAAAATAGCCACCGGGCAAGGCGAAGGCGTTGACCGAACGGTCGCGCCCCATCATGATCTCCCAGGAAAAGCGCTCGTCCAGTTCGTTCGTCAAGTCGCCCCGCAAACGCGCTGCCGCCAACAACGGCTGCCAGATGCCCTGCACATATTCAGCCAGCACCAGGTCGTCAATGTAGTCCGGGTCGCGGTAAAGTTCGCGCGCGATGCGGTCGCCCATGCGACGCTCGGCGCTGCTGGTCATGTCACTGCCGTCGCCCAGGTTGGGCAGTTGGGCAGGTGCGGGTGGCACGCTGCGCACCACCGGCGCAGAGCTTGTTTGCGCTTGCGACAGCGGAGCAGCCAAAATCAAAAATGCTATGCTATAAATAGCTATAAATGGTTTATACACAAGGGCTACAGCTTTTTTTGGCTTACTTTTTTGTTTCAAAACGAGTCCAGCGGCAGGTACCCCTTGACCTCAGCCGTCACCGGGTCCAGAAAAACCGTCCAGAACGATTTGCGTCCGACCATCGGCAGGTAGACCATGCTTTGCGGCGCGGCACCGGCAGACGCCAGGATGCGGTCAATCTCGCCGGCCTGGCTGGCAAACCGGGTTTTGAGCGCCGCCACGGGTTTGGCCGCCTTGAGGATTTCTGGAATGGCCAGGGCGTAGGGTTGCCACAAATCTGGGCGCGCCGAGAGTGACAGGCCTTGCAAAGCCGCCATGGTGGCGTCCATGTTTTCCTTGCTGTCCTTGAAGGGCCGCAGCGACAACAGGGTTGGGCCGGTGACGGGCAAGGCGTTCACGTCACGCGGCGTCTGGCCCAGCAATTCAACCGGCACATCAACCGCATGCACCACGCGAAACCGGTCGATTTCAAACACCAGGTGCACCGGGCGGGCGACATACACCGTCCACAAGCCGTAGCCCAGAGCACCCAGTTGCAACAAGACCACCATCGCCAGATCACGACGCAACTCAGTCCAGGGTTTTTTGCGGTTGAAGACCGCCAGCGTGATCAGCGGCCCGAGGATGACGTCCACCGTCACCACCAGCAGAAACAATTCCCGTCCGCCCGATATGTCGCGATAAGGGTAAGGGTACCAAATGCCAAATACCAGCAGGGCCGCCAGCGCGGCAATGATCAAACTCAAAATCAGATGGATGCCGCTGGCCTTCAGGCGGTCACTCCAGAATGAAGGTGATGTCGATAGCGTGGTCATGGGATGCTTCAAGTAGAGACGGGTTGCGCAAAGGAGTTCAAGAGGGCGAGTCAAGGTGAGGTAAAGTTTGTACCATGAACTCTCTCACCCATTTTGACGCACAGGGCCAGGCCCATATGGTCGATGTGGCCGGCAAGGCCAGCACCCACCGCATTGCCGTGGCCGGCGGGCGCATTGAGATGCTGCCGGCCACCTTGGCCATCATTGAAGCCGGAACCGCAAAAAAAGGCGATGTGCTGGGCATTGCCCGCATCGCCGGCATCCAGGCGGCCAAGAAAACCAGCGACCTGATTCCCTTGTGCCATCCGCTGGCGTTGACACGGGTCGCTATTGAGTTTATAGCTACTCACGAAGATTCTACAAGGGCTAGCGCCATATTTTGCACTGCAACGGTAGAAACCGTCGGCCCCACCGGCGTGGAAATGGAAGCCCTCACCGCCGTGCAGGTGGCGCTGCTCACCATCTACGACATGTGCAAGGCGGTGGACCGTGGCATGACCATGACCGACGTGAAGCTGCTGGAGAAACATGGCGGTAAGTCGGGCAGCTTTGTGGCTGGCGCGACGCCGCAGCCAGTGCGCGGCTGAGCGCCCTCCGCTGACCGTGCCCCATTACTATCGCGCCGCGTTTTTCTGCGCCCACAGGTCATGCTCGGCAGGAAAAGCAGCACGGTAGCGCGCCGCGAAATACTGCGCTTCGTCGTTCCGATTCAGCATCTGCGCGCTCTCGATCAGCTTTTCGGCCACCCGTGCCTCGGGCGA
>JANMVO010000635.1:0-2807 GCA_031392805.1 Rhodoferax sp.
AACCACGGCCGACCGGGTCAACGTGGTTGCAGTGATGTTTGCGCCTGCGTAATACACCTGCACTCCGCTGCTTACTGCGCTGCCACCGACGAGCAGAGTCCAAACCACGGGTTCGCCTGCGTCGAAACTCACGGATTGGCCGGCATGGATAGCAATGTCGAGCGAACCGCCTGGAGCGATCAGCCTATCACTGACGAACTGCCCACCCACTGTAACGCCAATGTTGAAATTTCCTGGCAAGCGGGCATCTCCGCCCCCACCGCATGCGCTCAATATCAACGCCGCCGTGAGCGACACGCCAGCCGCCCTGAGTCGATGTAAACCAATGTGCTGGCTCGGCTCCTCTTTGGCACTTTCAACTTTCTTTTTCAGACCTGCGAACATGAATGCCTTTCACCGTTTCATTGCGTATCCAACGTTCGGCCCTATGTTTCCGATGACCCTCAAGACGTGCAGATGGACAAACTCCTTGACAAAAATGTCAGCAAAGGTAGATGTCGCGAGGCGATTGGCTGCGGATGCTTGAAGTGAGCATGAAGAACCAGCAGCGCCGGTCGAAGCACCCGAGTCTGCAGCAATGGCACTCCTCATCGCGGTTGAATTCGATGTTCCACTCCGCTGCTAGCAACAAGCCCGAAGAAACCGAGAAGATCGCCTTGATGCAGCGCTATCGGCAGGCCATCAAGCCAACTGTGGCGCGCTTTGACAAAAACACCAAAAAGACGTTAGGGCGCATCTACCTGTTGATCGAAGCAGCAAGGCGCAAACCCTTCGCCGGTATTGGCAAACCGGAGCCGCCCTCTTGGGCAACCTGGCAGGCTACTGGTCAAGGCAGATTGATGGCACGCATCGCCTGGTTTACGCCGTTGACGATGCCGATTTTGACGTGATCGCCTGTCGCGGGCACTATGACGATTGAGGACGGATGGCAGCAAGCCAACCACCGCATCGGCCGCTTCAGCGACGCCAGCAAAAGCACATGGAAGTGAGCGAGGCCGAAGCATGATGCGCCGCGCCGGAATCCGCTGGCTGTCCACCACCAAGTCGATTGAAGAGATCGCCACCACCATCCTGCAAGAGATCAGGCCGGAGCGTTTTAGTTATTGGAACCGCTATTTGGCAGTAAAATAGGGTTCTAGCCCTCGTCCTGTATACGTAGTTAGCTATATTTAATATAGTGCCGATGGTTTCGACTGGAAATCGACTTTAAGCTGAAATGAAATCTGTTTGACAGCGGGTCCAAGTTCGCAGTTTGAATCGGTGTAATATGACACTGTCATATAACAACCGGAGATCAACATGACCGTCACTGCCAAACTTTTCATGAGTGGTCGCAGCCAGGCGATACGCCTGCCGGCCAAATTGCGCATGGATGCCACGGAAGTGAGCATTGAGCAAATTGGCACCGCGCTTTGGGTGCAACCCCGGGCGCAGCCAGGGGGCAGTCTGGGCGATTGGCTTGCGGGGTTCTACCAGACCAGCGACGTCTTGCCAGACACTTTTTTCGCTGACCGGGTTGACAGCCCGCCCCAAGTGCGGGATTGGGCATAGCAGGGTCTGGGGTTGGCGATGCGCCAAACTCTGGACACCAATATCTGCAGCTACATTTTGCGCCGGCATCCTGCATCGATGATTGAGCGGTTTGCCAACCTGGATCGAAGCCAGGTCTGGTTGTCTGCCATGGTTGCGGCAGAGTTACGCTTCGGAGCTGCCAAGCTGGCGTCAAGCCGGTTTTCTGCCGCCGTGGAGGGCTGGCTAGCCGGGTTTGAGGTTCGATCCTGGCCAGTTGACGCCAGCTTGCATTACGCAAATATCCGTGCAGCACTTGAGCGAACCGGGCAAGTCATTGGCGGCATGGACCTGTTGATTGCCGCCCATGCCCTGGCAGAAGACTCAGTACTGGTGACCCACAATGCACGTGAATTCCTGCGGGTTCCGGGCCTGTCGGTGCAGGAGTGGGCGCTTGATTGACGCCCCCAAAGTCCACGCACATGCTTGTCAGCTTTCGCCGCGCCGGCATCCGCTGGCTGTCCACCACCAAGTCGATTGAAGTGATTGCCACCACCATCCTGCAGGAGATCAGGCCGGAGCGTTTGAGCTACTGAATGTTGCTAAATGCTTCTAATTTAGTAGCTAATTACGTAATATCTACAAGGGTTAGAGCGCTATTTAATGCTTAATTCGGCAGTACTGACGGGACATGGTGGGTGTGTTCCCCGTGCCTTTTCTGGAACAGCCTGAGAGCTATGGCATCGTTGCCATCTCTGTCCCCAAACTCCAGCCCGATGGCGTGGACCTGGTGCCGCTCTCACTGCCCGACGTGCCGCTCACACCTGCGGTCGCGTCCCTGGCGCGCTGCCTGCGTGATGCTTGCGGCGTGACGGCGTGGTGTCGGCTTGACAGGCGGTCAAAAGGCAGTTTTTACCCATATTTAGATGCCAAATTAGCCTGTAGCCCTTGTGTAGTATATATAGTAAGCTATTGTTTTAATAGTACATCAGGTTTAGCGCGCTGACAGGTATCCGGTCAGCCCAATCAGCCCAGTTAGCCCGGATGATTTCGCAAGGGTCCCAGGGCATGCTGCTGGCATTTTTATTCCGACTTAAGCAGAATCAGCCTTCGACCAATCAGCCCCTGACTGTGGGCAACGCCGGATTCACGTCGGCCGTGCCTGGTCGCCGTGTCCCAACAGAAAATTGGCCTGTGAAGGGCGCAGTAACTTGGCGCCCAGCACCGCCTCGTCTTTCAGCAACACCCCCGACAACTGCCGCCTGCGCATTGCCGAGACCAGGTAGTGCAGCTTGAAC
>JANMVO010000641.1:0-2100 GCA_031392805.1 Rhodoferax sp.
TACACGGGCTCGGGGCCGGCCCTGCTGGGCTTGTTGTCCGGCACGGTGGATGTGATGTTTGACAACCTGCCCTCGGCCCTGCCGCAAATCAGAAGCGGCAAGCTCAAAGGGTTTGCGGTCACCAGTGCGCAGCGATCGAGCGCGATACCCGAATTGCCCACGATTGAAGAGGCTGGTCAACTAAAGGGCTTCGATGCCAGCAGCTGGTTTGGCCTGCTGGCCCCCGCAGGCACACCGATCGAGGTGGTCAACCGGGTTCAACAGGAAGTTGCCAAAGCGCTTGCAAGCCCTGCGGTCAAGGAAAAACTGCTGGCGCAAGGGGCCATTCCCAGCGGCAACACGCCGCAGGAGTTTGCGAAATTCATTGATGCTGAAATCAAGAAATGGTCACCAGTGGTCAAGGCGTCTGGCGCCAAGGTGGATTGACCATCTAATTAATCACTTCCCCGCAATCGGCGCAAACCGATTCCGCAGGTACTGCTCTGGACATGCCAGCGCCAGACGTCTCGATGTGCGCAGGCAGATCGAGAGCCGCAGCGCACAACCCGAGGGGGCGCTTCGCCAATCTTCGGGAGCGCTTGGGACGGCCCGAACGCGCCATCCGCACGCTGATGGACTGGAATACTGAGGTCGATGAAGCGATGTTCCTCGGCGGCCTGGCCAAAGGCGAGTTCCTGCGTGAATTTGAGCCTGATTTTTTCTTTGATGACCAGACCGGGCACATTGAATCCGCCGCACGGCACGTGCCTTCAGGGCATGTGGCAAGTGGGGTGTCGAATCCGAGGAATAAATCTGCGCTTCCTTAACTTGCAAACCGTTTCCGGGTCAGCGCCAGCGCCACCCAGAAGCCGAGCACGGCATACAGCCCCAGCACCAGCAGGTGGCGCATCGGGTGGGCGGGCCACTGGTCCATGAACAGCGGGCGCACCAGCTCGACCGCATTGGTCAAAGGCAGCCAGTCTGAAATGACACGCACCACGGGCGGCAACTGTTCACGCGGAAAAAATATGCCGCTCAAAAACATCATGGGCGTGAGGAACAGCGTGAAGTAATAGGTGAAGAAGTCATAGCCCTTGGCCAGCGCGTTGAAGATCAGCGCAATGCAGCTGAAAGTGATGCCTGCGCCCAGCAAAATCGGCCAGGCCAGCAGCAGCTTTGGGCTGTGGGAGATTTGCAGCGCCAGCATCACCCCCAGGATCGCGGTCACGGTGAAGATCGACTTGAACGCCGCCCACAGCATCTCGGCCAGCAGCACGCTGTCCAGACTGATGGGCGCGTTCATGATGCCGTCCCAGGTTTTTTGCACATGCATGCGCGAGAAGGCGGAATAGAGTGCTTCAAATGACGCGGCATTCATGGCGCTCATGCAGATGGAGCCGCTGGCCAGAAACAGGATATAGGGCACCTTGGAATCACCGCCCGCACCACCCACATTGACCTCGCCCACCAGCGCCCCCATGCCATAGCCAAAGGCCACCAGCCACATCAGTGGTTCGGCGATGTTGCCCACCAGGCTCGGAATGGCCAGCTTGCGCCACACCAGCAGGTTGCGCAAAAACACCGGCCACCAGCGCAAGGAGAGATCGGGTGAGCGCCAGAGGCCAGGAGTATTTGCTTTTTGCATTTTTTGAGTTCTCTTGAAAATCATGCGTCCTCCCTGATTTGCCGACCGGTGAGCTTGAGGAAGAGATCCTCCAGATTTGCCGGGCGGTGCAAGGTGCGCAGCAACGGCTGGCTGGCCAGTGCTCCCAGCAACAACTTGGCGTCCTGCGTGTAGAAAAACACCGTCTCGCCGCTGATTTCCACCCGGGCCGCCAAGCGCGTCAAGGGGGAGTCCACCAGCGCCAGCGCGCCGGCGCCGTAGGCTTCCACCACATCGGGCTCCAGATGCTGGTTGATCAAATCGCGCGGCGTGCCTTCGGCAATTTTTTTGCCGTGGTCCAGCACCAGCAGGCGCGAGCAAAGGCGTTCGGCCTCGTCCATGAAATGCGTGGTGAGCAAGATGGATTTGCCCTGACTCAACAGGGTCTGCAGGCGCTCCCACATCAAGTGGCGCGCCTGCGGGTCCAGCCCGGTGGTGGGCTCGTCCAGCAAGAGGAG
>JANMVO010000660.1:0-5569 GCA_031392805.1 Rhodoferax sp.
GACGTATTCAAAATCAATGCCTGGCTGTGGGGACGGCAGTACCGACAGAATCTGGTCCGCCCCGACGCCAAAATGCCGGTCACCCAGAAACTTGTACTGTGCATTGGACAAACCCAGCCGCCCACGCGTCTCGTCGAGCACAACAAAATCATTGCCCGCGCCCTGCATTTTTGTGAATCGGATTCGCATGATTTGAATTATCCCTTTATCCTCCGGGTTACCCTACAGCGCCTTTGTGCCGCGTCTTTGGGGCCTCACGCCTCTCTTCAATCGCCTCTTCATTCATTAAAAAGGACTTCCATGCGCATCCCCGATTGGACCCCCGCCCTTAAACCCCAACCCCAGGCCCTGGTGGACGCCATACTGGCCCGCCGTGGCGGCAGGCTCCTTAACCTGGACAAAGCCCTGCTGTGGAGCGAGCCCTTTGCGCGCGGCTGGAACGTCTTCATGAAGGCGGTGCGCACCGAGTTGCCCACCAGCCGAAAACTGTGTGAGCTTGGCATTTGCACGGTGGCGTTACTGACCGGCGCTGACTATGAATACCACCACCATGCGCCGGATTTTCTGGCGTCCGGCGGCACCCAGGCCGAACTCGACGCCTTGAACCGCCATGTCAAGAAAAATCCGCGCATGGCCCCCGTCGATACTGCATTAGGCGCTATTGAAACAGTAGTAATTCAATATGCCGCACAGATCACGCTGGACGTCAAGGTGAGCGACGAGGTGTTTGCCGCGCTGCGCCAGCATTTCGACACCACCGGGATAGTGGAACTCACCAGCGCCATCGCTGCCTACAACATGGTGGCCCGGTTTTTGGTGGCGCTGGGGGTGACGCCGGAGGCGTGAGCCGAATCAGTAAGCCCGTCGCATTTGCAGTAGCTGCTGCATCAAATCCAGCAGCGGCACGTGTTCCAATCCGCCCGCCATGGGGAACACCGCGTTGGCGCTGCTGACCACCAGGCGCCGGGTGGCACCCACATCGGCGCAGCCCAGATGAAAGCCTTTGCTCACCGTGGGCGCGCTGGAGCGCTTGATTTCTATGGCCCACAACTGGTTGCCGGGCAGCTCCAGCAGCAAGTCGATCTCGGCACCCACTGCCGTGCGGTAATAGCTGGATTGGGCACTGGCGGGCGCGCAGGCCAGCAGGTTTTCGATGATCCAGCCCTCCCAGCTGCCACCCGCAACCGGATGCGACAGCAGTTCGCGCACGCTTGCCAGGCCGAGCAAGGCATGCACCAGGCCACTGTCGCGCACATACACTTTGGGCGTTTTTACCAGGCGTTTGCTGGACTGGCGTGCCCAGGGCTGCAACCTGCGCACCAGCAGCAGGTCGCACAGCAAATCAAGGTAACGCGCAATCGTTTGCCCGCTGACGCCCATGGAGGCCGCCAGCCGCGCGGCGTTGAGCATCTGCGCCTGCTCGTAGGCCAGCATGGTCCAGAGGCGGCGCAGCGTCTGCGCAGGAATGCGCGGGCCCAGCAGGGGAATGTCGCGCTCCAGATAGGTGGTGATGAACTGCTCGCGCCAGCGCATGCTGGCCGCGTCGCTGCGTGCCAGGTACGAGTCGGGGAAGCCGCCGCGCAGCCACAGCGCACCCGGTGCGGCGGCTTGCGCATCGGGCAGCTCGGTCACCACAAAGGGCACAAGTTCCAGGTAGGCCAGCCGCCCGGCCAGGGTTTCGGACGACTGCGCCAGAAGCTCAATGCTGGCCGAGCCCAGCAGCAAAAACTGCCCGGTTCGTGCGCCCGCACGCCGGCGCTGGTCAATCACGCCGCGCAGCACGGCAAACAGGCCCGGTGCGCGCTGCACTTCGTCCAGAATGACCAGGCGGCTGGCATGCGCTGCAAAAAACGCAACCGGGTCCGTCAGCTGCGCGAGGTCATTGGGGATTTCAAGATCCAGGTAGAGCGGTGAGGTTTGCGCCGGTGCTTGCGCTGCGCTTGGTGCCAGTGCGTGGGCCGAAGAGTGGAACGGCACGCGCCCTGCTGCCTGATGCGCCAAAGTTGTTTTTCCCACCTGGCGCGCGCCGAGAACGGCAACGGCAGGAAATTCCCGCATCAGATGGTTTAATTCGGCAAGGGCTTGGCGAGCAAACATCCTTGTAATTATTCCACGATTTAGAAAAATTACAAGGTTTAAGCATCAACTTCATCCACAATTCGTTCCACTTGCCAATCAATCAGCCTTGATGTTGTTGTCCCTCACCACCTTGCCCCAAATGTCCATCTGACGCTCAATGAACGTCCGCGCAGCCTCTGGCGTGCCGCCGACCACGTCAATGCCCTGGGTATCGAACCGCTTGGCAATGTCGGGCTGTTTCAAAACTTTGTTGAGCTCGTCGTTCATGCGTTTCAGGATCTCGGGCGGCGTCTTGGCGGGTGCCAGCACCGCCCACCAGGCGGGCGCTTCAAAACCCGCGAAGCCGCTCTCGGCCAGTGTCGGCACGTCGGGCAAATCGCGCGAGCGTTTTGAGGTGGTCACCACCAGCGGGCGCATGCGCTTGCTGTCGATGAAGGGCTTGGTGACAAACACCGAGCCAATCGACAGCGGCACGTGGCCCGCGATGGCGTCGTTCATCAAAGGGCCGCCGCCCTTGTAGGGAATGTGCGTGAACTCCAGACCGGCATTCTTGCCCAGCAAGGCCATGGCCAGATGGCCCAGACTGCCCGAACCAATGGTTCCAAAACTAACCCCGTTTTTGTTTTTTTTGGCGGCTGCAACCACATCGGCAAAGGTCTTGTATTCAGACCCCACATGGGTGGCCAGCACCATCGGCGCGGTACCCACCAGCAGCACGGGCGTCAGGTCCTTTTTTGAATCAAACGGCAAGTTGGGAATCAGGCTGGGGTTGACGCCGTGGGTGTCAAACACCACGGCAAAGGTGTAGCCGTCGGCGGGCGCTGCCGCAACCGCGGCCGCACCAATCGAGCCCGACGCCCCGCCCTTGTTTTCCACAATGACGCTTTGGCCAAGCGCCAGAGACAGGGGTTGCGCCAGCAGACGCGCCACCTGGTCTACCGAGCCGCCGGGGGGAAAGACGGCGATCAGCTTGATGGGCTGTTTGGCGGGCCAGGCCTGCGCCAGTGCACCCAGGGGCATGGCCAGGCAGGCGATGGCGGTGGCGGTGGTGGCAAGCAGCGTGTGCAATGTGTGACGATTCATCGTGGCTCCAGCAAAAGAAGGTGCAGTTCCCCCAGGTATCAGCCCGACCGCATGGGCCAAGTGATACGGCAATCACCAATCGGGTTTAGGCGAATATTGCGATTGAGGCACCCGCATTGTAATTTTGGTTGCAAAATTCAGCCCATGCCAAGACTTAACCAACTCCTGCACGCCCAGCGCGAACCCGCTGTCCCCCGCCCCGCTGCCACTGTGCTGCTGCTGCGCGACCGCCCGCCCACGGCGGCAGACCCGTCTGGTGGCGGCATTGAAGTGCTGATGACACGCCGCTCCATGACCGCCAGCTTTGCGCCCGGTGCTTACGTGTTCCCCGGCGGCGGTGTGGACGCAGCCGATTTGGCCGCCCACCCCCAGGCCAGCCGTCGCGCCACGCAAAGCGACTTGCATTTGACGCAGGCCATCGCCGCCATCCGCGAAAGCTTTGAAGAGTTGGGCGTGCTACTGGCCCGCCACGCGGATGGCACATCGCCCACCACGGCCGATATTGCCGCGCTGGACCGCAAAGCCCCTTCCTCCAGCTTCTCGGCGCAGTGCGCTGCCCGTAGCCTGACGCTTTGCGCCGACGAGGTTTTTGTATTGGCCCACTGGACCACTGACCGCGACCTGTCCAGGCGCTTTGAGGTTCCTTTCCTGGTCGCCCGCATGCCAGAAGGCCAGACGCCGGTGGCTGATGAAACGGAACAGTTCGAACCTGTTTGGGTGCGCCCGGCAGACGCGCTGGCGCGCCATGCGGCGGGCAATTTTTTCATCATCTTCCCCACCATCCGCACGCTGGAGCGCCTGCAAGCCCATGCCACGGTGGACGCGGTACTGGCGGCCTGCGCGGCCACCGAGCAGCCGCTGTGGACCAGTTGTCCGCGCGCTGGCTGGCTGGCTGGCAAGGAAGCGCGCTACATGGAACATGAGTCGCCGTTTGGCGAGTTGGAACTGGTCAGCCCCGACGGACAAATCGTGCACCCGCTGGACTGGAACACGCATGCACCGGTGCCATTGCTGAAAAACGTGATTCGCCTGACCGCGCCCAACCCCGGCGTGATGACCGGCCCCGGCACCAACAGCTACCTGGTGGGCGACCCCCACACCGGCTTTATTGCCATCGACCCCGGCCCGGCTGACCCCGAGCACATCGAGCGGCTGTGGCGCGCGGCGGGCGGTGACATCCGCATGATTGTCTGCACCCATTCGCACCCCGACCATTCGCCCGGTGCCAAGCCGCTGCAAGACCTGTGTGCGGATGCCACCCACGGTGTGCCGCCGATCCTGGGCCTGCCGAGCGCGCCAACGGCGCGTGCCGCGTCAGAGTTCACACCCGACCGATCACTATTAAATACGGAGCTACTAACGCTTATTCCACGCGGGCTAGATGGCAATTTGACCCATAGTTTGAAGGTAATTCACACCCCAGGCCACGCCGCCAACCACCTGTGTCTGGTGCTGTTGGAAGACGGCCTGCTGTTCAGTGGCGACCATGTCCTGAACGGCAGCACCACCGTGGTGGACCCGCCGGACGGCGAGATGACCGCCTACCTGGATTCGCTCGACACCCTGAGCGCGGCGTGCGCAGAACATCACATCAACTTCATTCTGCCCGCCCACGGCTACGTGCTGGGCAGCGCGGCCCATGCCATCAGCCATCTCAAAGCGCATCGTTTAAAGCGCGAGGCAAAAATCCTCAAGGTGATGCAGACCCAGCCCGACGGCAGCATGGACGACTGGGTGGCCAAGGCCTACGACGACGTGCCTGAGCGCATGTGGCCGGTGGCCAAGCGCTCGCTGTTGGCGCATGTGCAGCGGATTGAGTCGTTGGCCTGAGGAAGCGCCGATTGACAGCCAGCGTTGCCACTTGGTACTGGTGTAGGCGTTGGAGTTGGAGTTGGTGTTGATGTTGATGTTGGCGTTAGCGTTGCAGCCCCACAATCCGATCAGCAGCGTCATTCAACTTGATGCCTGCGGCAGCCAGTTTGACTTTCAAATCATCGAGTACCTTGTCAACCTTGTCGCCGTCCGTTAATCCGGCTTTGGCAACAAGTTTGGTCGTCACCAGATCATCGGGCAGGTTGGCGGTGTCCACGCCCAAAGAGGTCTTGAGAAAAGTCTTAACCGTATCAGTGGCTGCTTTTACCTGCGCTGGTGTGTATCCCTTGACTTTGGTGGGATCGAATTTGTCAAATGCATCGGCGGCTTTGCCACCGGTCAGGCTGGCCACCAGCAAGTCGGTCACCGGGTTAATGTTGGCCGTGCCGGCGGCGCTGATAAAGGTTTGCAGCTTTTGCGCAGCGCCCAAGATGTCTTTGTAGTCTACCCGGCCTATGCAGGGCAGCGTTACACCGGTTAAATTGACTGCGAAACTGCCGTCGTTGCCCGTGGTGGCGATACCAGTCTTGCCAGA
>JANMVO010000663.1:0-1714 GCA_031392805.1 Rhodoferax sp.
TCGCGCAAGACGACGCTGGTGGAATACGGCTTCAGGTTGCCCAGCGCTCTGGACAACCGGCCATTGAAGTTTGAAGAGTTCGAAAAGCGCATGCGCCAGGCCGTGCTGGTGTCCGCAACGCCCTCTAACTGGGAGAAAGAACACTCGGGCCAAGTGGTTGAACAGGTGGTTCGCCCGACTGGCCTGGTTGACCCGGAAGTCGAAGTGCGACCGGCCACCGCCCAGGTGGACGACGTGATGCAGGAGATCCGCATCCGCGTCGAGAAGCGCGAGCGCGTGCTGATCACCACCCTCACCAAAAAAATGGCTGAGCAGCTCACCGATTATTTGAGCGACAACGGCATCAAAGTGCGCTACCTGCACAGCGACATTGACACGGTAGAGCGCGTCGAGATCTTGCGCGACCTGCGGCTGGGCGCGTTTGACGTGCTGGTCGGCATCAACCTGCTGCGCGAGGGGCTGGACATTCCCGAGGTGTCGCTGGTGGCGATTCTGGACGCCGACAAAGAAGGCTTTTTGCGATCCGAGCGCAGCCTGATCCAGACCATTGGCCGCGCCGCCCGCAACCTGAATGGCCGAGCCATTCTGTACGCCGACCGCATTACCGACTCCATGACCCGCGCCATGGGCGAAACCGAGCGCAGGCGCAACAAGCAAATCGCCCACAACTTGGCGCAGGGCATTACGCCGCGCAGCATAGTGAAGCAGGTGCGCGACATGATTGACGGCGTTTACAGCGAAAAAGCAGGCAAGGAAATGGAGCGCCTGGAAAACGACGCCATGCAGCGCGCTATGGTGGAAGACATGAGCGAAAAAGACATCTCCCGCGAAATCAAGCGGCTGGAAAAACTCATGATGGAGCACGCCCGCAACCTCGAATTCGAAAAAGCGGCGCGGGTGCGTGATCAGCTCGGCATCTTGAAGGAGCAGGCTTTTGGCGCACCAGGTGTGGACAACGTGCTTGGGATTGGGGCGGTTGCGGGGCAGGCGCGGCTGTGAGTCGAAAAGTAACCGTCCCCAGCAAAGCCACAGAATGGTGAGCGCCAAATTCAAGCCGGCATTTCACTCGGTCTTCGCCCCGGCTTCAAACCACTGCTTGATTAACAGCCGCTCTGCCTCGGTGATGCCGGTGGCGTTGTTCATGGGCATGGTCCGCGTGACCACCACCTGCTGGTAAACGTTTTGGGCGTGCAGCTTCAAACCTTCTGGAGAATCCAGACGCACGTTCTTCATTTGCAACTGCGCGCCATGGCACATGGTGCAGCGCTGGCGCAGGATTTGCCGCACATTTTCATAGCTAAATGTGCCACTGGCCCCCGTGTTTACTGCATTGTTAGCTATTGAATGTGTAGTAGATGACGATTCCGGCAATGCTGAGGACACTTTTGCCGCCGGCACCGCCTCAGGCTTCAGCCAGACCATCACGCCCACGATCACCGCCACGCCCACCAGCGCATAGGGCAGGGGATTGGCGTTGCGCCCCAGCTTGTGGCCATGGCGCATCACGAAGAACTGGCGAATGGCGGCCCCGGCGAACATCATCAAAATCAGCACCAGCCAGTTTTGCGGATGGGTGTAGGTAAAGCTGTAGTGCCCGCTGAGCATGGCAAACAGCACCGGCAGGGTGAAGTAGGTGTTGTGCACGCTGCGCTGCTTGCCGCGCTTGCCGTGGACCGGGTCTACCGGCTGCCCGGCCTTGATCGACTCAATCACC
>JANMVO010000709.1:0-2180 GCA_031392805.1 Rhodoferax sp.
GGAGTGGTGATCATGTCGGCGGCTTAAACAAAATTGGTTCGACGCGTCATCATGGGATTGACTCGCTAATTACAGCGCGCCGCTAAAGGCGCGGTGCAGCAGGGATTTTTTCAGCTCGTCGAGGGCGGTGAGTTTTTGCTGGTAGAGGGATTCGAGGCGTTGGGTTTCGTCGTGAAGCTCGTCGAGCTTCACGGCGATTTCACGTTGCTTTCCAACTGATGGCATGCAAACCCGGAATTCAAATAAGTGCTCTCGATTGACCTTCGGCATTCCTGCACGCGCAGAACCTTCAATTGCATAGTCGGTGAAGTGCTTACTGAGCAATAAATGGAAAAGGTAGTCCTTATCAGCCACTCCAGGAATCGGTGCGAGCGGGTACATGTCTGCGCTGCACAGACCATTGAAATCAGGTCGTGCGACCTTCATGAGGTAGGGGCGAATTTTGCTGTAAAGAACCATGGATTCATCAAACAAGAACTTGCCGGAAATCAGACCCTCTTCGCGTGCGGTCTTGAGTTCTACAAACACACCGGTCTTGGATTCGATATTCCCTGCGCCAACGTGTGTTAGATCCTGATACTCGGCTTTGCGCGGATCAATCAACATTGACGTAATCGCGCATACGTCTGCCAATCGCTTCTCCACCCGCCCATCCCCCCGCTGCGTAAAAACCGATTGCAGGTGACTCTCAAAAATGGCCCGCGCGTTCTGCAGGTTCTTCTCAGCATGGGCCTTGGCGGTGGCGATGCCGTCAAAGGCTTCGTCGAGGAGGGTGACGATGCGTTGTTGTTCGGGGAGCGGGGGAATTGGAAAATCAAAGTCCAACACTTCATTCATGTCAGCGCGGGGCATTCGCGCTCCGGTGCAAGTCGCATTGATCCGTTCGACTGTCTCATCCGAGAGAAACCAATAGAGAAGGTATTCCCGTGAAAGTGCTGGGCTGGGCTTTATGGGGAATATCTCTGTCGAGC
Organism: Rhodoferax sp.; assembly: GCA_031392805.1. Lineage (GTDB taxonomy): Bacteria > Pseudomonadota > Gammaproteobacteria > Burkholderiales > Burkholderiaceae_C > JANYCG01. Next base: position 972 of record JANMVO010000709.1, read on the forward strand.
AGTGTCCAGCGAATTCAGGCGCAAGTACTTTATTCAGATATGGACGCAGACGACCGTAGAGAACGTGTTGCGCTGAAAATTTGAAGGTTGAACTCTTAACAACTTGTGGCTCTTCCGACCCAATGAATCGTGCAGTCTTCGATTCAATGTCCTCAAGACCAACGTACGGCAAACCGGCATGGATGCCCTGTGATTTGTCAAATTCACAAACGGCACCAAGCCGGAGTAGCTGCCACCCCGCCTTCATGCCTGAACCTCCAGCGATGCCAATTCCAGCGACTGCTGAGGTAAATGCAAGCCAAATCGGCCTTTAGCCCCCGTAGAACGTGCGCAAAAAGCTATGAAGTCAATAGCAATCACAGCAACTCCCGAATCGACGCCAACACTTCGGCGGTTTCCGCGTCCAGCGCAGCAATCTCATCCATGATGTCCTGCGGGCTGCGGTGCGCGACCACTTCGCCGCCATTCGGGTTCTTGACCGACAGGTCGAACGTGCTGGCGTTGACAGCCGACACGTCCACCGACCAGCTCTGCGCGCTGTCGGCAAAGGTCTTTTGCGCCTCGATGAACTTGGCCAGATCGGCGTCGTTGAGCGGATTGGTCTTGCCCATGTTGCGGCCTACGTCGAGTTGGTAGAACCAGACCTTGCGCGTGGGTGCGCCTTTCTCAAAAAACAGTACCACGGTTTTCACGCCCGCGCCCTGAAAGGTGCCACCGGGGCAGTCCAGGACGGTGTGCAGATTGCAGCTCTCCAGCAGCAGCTTGCGCAGGCTCACCGATGCGTTGTCGGTGTTGCTCAAAAATGTGTTCTTGATGACGATGGCCGCGCGGCCACCGGCCTTGAGCGACTTGATGAAGTGCTGCAAAAACAGGAAGGCCGTCTCGCCGGTCTTGACCGGGAAGTTCTGCTGGACCTCCTTGCGCTCTTTGCCGCCAAAGGGCGGATTCGCCAGGATCACGTCGAAGCGGTCTTTGTCTTGAATGTCGGCAATGTTCTCGGCCAGCGTGTTGGCGTGGACGATGTTGGGGGCCTCGATGCCATGCAGGATCATGTTCATGATCGCAATGACGTAGGCCAGGCTCTTTTTCTCTTTGCCGTAGAAGGTGCGGGTTTGCAGTGTCTTCTGGTCGGAGGTGGTCAGGTTGGGCTGGCGTTGCAGATAGTCAAAGGCTTCGCACAGGAAGCCGGCAGAGCCGCAGGCGCCGTCG
>JANMVO010000002.1:0-2331 GCA_031392805.1 Rhodoferax sp.
CTTTGCCAGCCACCTGTTGCAATCGAGCGGCGATTTGCGCGCGGTGCAGGAACTGCTGGGACACGCCAACATCACCACCACCCAGGTCTATACCCGGCTCGATTTCCAGCACCTGGCCAAGGCCTACGATGCGGCGCATCCGCGCGCGCGGCTGAAGGGCAATAAGAGCTGATCCCCCTACGGCACGGCTGCGGATCGCTTTTTATAGCACTGTCCGAGATTTTTGCGAAGTTAATAGAGACAAGCGTACACCGCGAACTAACGTCTCAGGAAGTTACCGGAATTAATGAGCGCGACGGGCGCTTGTATAACTCAGAGAGCAGAGGGCTTGCCGCTGCGCTACCGCGGCTTTGACGACGACGTGCTGCTCAATATAGGGTGCGGCGCGAGATGCTCTTTTCTGGGCGGATATTGCATTTCATCATCACTTTTGGGGATGACAAAGTCCCGCGTCAGTCGATAAGATGATCCCCTGCTGCGGCAAGCAAAAGCAAAGGCGCCAAAGTTCAAACGTGAACATTACTGCCGAGATCAAGACCGGGCAGACGCGAGTGATCGGGTTTATGCTGAGCGCGGTTCAACGGGAGGGGATGGGCGTTTGAGGTCTCAAACCAGTTCCGTTTCATTGTTGCAGCATGGATAAGGGGTGACCATGGTTCCTATTTGTGAATCGGCGCGTGTCAAGCTACTTGTCGCCTCATTCATGCGGCCAACCGCTGAATATCGTTGCAACCGGAATGGGCCTTGATGACGCAGTCACGTTCGGGATTGAGAGTGACCGCCCCAATCGGCGACCAGTTGCGTGTGTCGCCTGACCAACGCGCCGGGTTCTTCTCTCGCGCCTGCAAGTACAGCGCGTGACGGGCTGCCAAGATGGCCTGATCTTCACCTTCGTGGCGCTGAGACGGACTCACGTACTGGATGGCGCTGTGGCGATGATCGACGTTGTACCAATGCACAAAGTCAGCAGCCCAAGCGCGAGCAGTGTGCAGGTCTGCAAAGCCCCTGGCGGGGAACTCGGGGCGGTATTTGGCGGTGCGAAACAGTGATTCCGCGTAGGCGTTGTCATCACTCACACGAGGTCGCGAGTACGAGGGCTTCACACCCAGCCAGTGCAGCATCGAGAGCACGGTTGTCGCCTTCAGCGTAGAACCGTTGTCACCATGCAATACCGGTTTGACCGTGAGCGCGGCAATGCCCTCGGCAAGCGCCGTGCGCTGCACCAGGTGAGCGGCATGGTCGGCCGTGTCACTGTCATGCACCTCCCAGCCCACGATCTTGCGGCTGTACAGATCCAGAATCAGGTACAGGTGAAACCAGAACCCCATCGCGAGCGCTGGCAAATAGGTCATGTCCCAACACCAGACCTGACGCGGGCCGCTTGCAATGTGCGTGGTGGGTGGTCGCACCGCCTTGGGCGCTTTGGCGCGTCCTCGGTGTGCGTTTTGGCCTTCTGCGCGCAGCACCCGGGCAAAGCTCGATTCGCTGGCGAGGTACACACCCTCGTCGGCCAACACGGGCACGATACGCGCGGGTGGCACTGAGGCAAAGCGCGGCTCGTTGGCCACGCTCAGCAGGTGTGCTCGCTCATCGGCGCCAAGTGCATGGCTGGGCGTCGCTCGCACCGCCTGCGGCCTGCCATCACCTTGTACGAGGCCCTCATGGGCCTTCCAGCGTTGTAAGGTGCGCGCATCAATGCCTGCGATGCCACAGGCCAGGCGCAGCCGTGCGCCGGCCTTGTGGGCGGTGTTGATGTCTTGGGCCAAACTACGACGATCTTCGAGGATGATCATTCGTCCTCTCCCCGGTGGAAGATCGCCGATACTTTTTTTGATAGCACCAGCAGTGCTGCGGTCTCGGCCAATGCCCGGTCTTTGCGCAGCAGTTCGCGCTCAAGCTCCTTGATGCGTTTGCGGTCTTGCCGTGTGGCCTGTGGGCTGGCGCGGGCATCCTGCGGGTCAGCTAAAGCTGCCGTGGCGCTGGAGCACCACTTGTCCAGCTCGGTAGGGTAGATGCCTTGCTCACGGCACCAGGCGCTTTTGCCGCTCACTGGCAGTGCTGCCGTGGTGACCACGGCCTGCAGCCGCGCCGGCGCAGTCCAGGCCCGCCCTAGGGCGGGCCTGGACTGCACATCTTCTCGCCAGCGCTGTAGCGTTGCTGCGCCGATGCCAACCTCTTGGGCTACCAGCTCCACCACCGCGCTCTCTGGCGGTAACAACCGCGCCACCGCTCGGTCCTTGAATGTTTGTCCGTATCGTGCCACTTCTGTCCTTCTTCGCCGCCCCCAGGTTCTTGGTTCTATAGCGGCGACAAGTATTGTGACGCGGGGGG
>JANMVO010000016.1:0-4333 GCA_031392805.1 Rhodoferax sp.
ACAGAATGATCAAACCGGGGATGAAAATCAGAGCCCAGATGATTTTGTCCAAGTGCGCCTTGACGAAAGGCAGGTTGCCAAAGAAATAACCCGTGGTGACGATGCCGCCCACCCATAGCGCGCCTCCGCTCACATCAAAGAACGTGAACTTGGCACGGGTCATCCGTGCCACCCCCGCCACGAACGGCGCAAAGGTGCGCAAAAACGGCATGAAACGTGCCACCACGATGGTGATGCCGCCATAGCGCTCGTAAAACTCGTGTGCCTGGTTGAACGCATTCTTGTTGAAAAACTTGGAGCCTTCCCACTGAAACACCTTGGGGCCAAAGTAGCGGCCCAGGGCGTAGTTGGACTGGTTGCCCAGCACCGCGGCGGCAAACAGCAGCCCCACCGAGAGCGGGTAGCTCATCAGCCCCACGCCGCACATGGCCCCCACCACAAACAGCAAAGAGTCGCCGGGCAAAAAGGGCATGACCACCACGCCGGTCTCGACAAAGATCACTAAAAACAGCAGGGCGTACACCCACAGGCCATAGTTGCTTACAAAAGCCTCCAAGTATTTGTCCACGTGCAGGATAAAGTCAAGCATAAAGGTCAGAAGTTCCATGGGGCTGGATTATCCCTGCCGGGACATCGTCACAAATTTCATCTGCCTGCACCCCAACAGAATTGAAGGGACGAAGGGGCAGGATAAATTGTGTCAGGGCGCAGGGAGGCGACGTTGAATGGCGCGCCGGGTCGTTTGCATTGGCGCGACATCGCCTCGATGCCATGGCTTTGGCGCATTGCCTATTAGGGTTTCCGATGATCTGCCTGTCTCAAATTGAGGCATAGCATTTAGCCGACTATTACCCTGAAGCCTAAACGCGCATTTAGAGTTACTGTGGGTGCAGACGCGAAATGCAGCTTCTTTTTTTCTTGCTCATAACTGGAGACAACAATGAGAGTCATACCGATCAATTCAAACACATCTGCCCTGGCGGACAGCTGCGGCGAAGATAGCGGCGAGGTGCCAAAACTCGATTTGCCGTTGACCCGGCGCAGCCTTTTGCGCGGCAGCGGCCTGCTCTTGGGTACCCTGGCTGCGGGCGGCGTACTGACTGCGCTGGCACCGTCACGCGCATGGGCGGTTGAATTGAAAACCCTGAGTGGCGCCGAGGGCACAACCTTGATGAAGATGGGCCGGGTGCTGTACCCGCACAAAATGCTGCCGGATGCCGTTTACGCGCTGCTGGCCAAAGATCTGGACGCGGGTGCCGGGGACGCCAAAACCGCCGCCATGCTGAAGGACGGCATTGCCGGCCTGGACAAAGCCGCAGGCGGCAACTTTGCCAAAGCTACGGATGCCAAACAGCTCGCTGCGGTGAAGTCGCTTGAGGGCACCCCCTTCTTTGACGCGGTGCGGGGCAAGTGCATCACCTCGCTGTACGACAACGACATGGCCTATGCCGTGTTTGGATACCCGGGCTCGGCCTGGGAAAAGGGCGGCTACATCACCCGAGGTTTTCAAGACTTGAAGTGGCTGCCGACGCCTTCCAAGGCAGCCAGCCCCGCGCCCTACATGGGCTGACCCATCGCACTCACAAAAAATACAGGACTCAATCATGGCTAAATTTGACAATAACGACGACGGCGTCGTCGTGATCATCGGCTCTGGCGCGGGCGGCGGCACCCTGGCGCACGAGCTGTGCGCCAAAGGCGTGAAATGCGTCGTGCTGGAGGCCGGCGCAATGCAGTCGCAGGCAACCTACCTCAACGATGAATGGAAGTCTTTCATCCAGTTGGCGTGGCTGGACAACCGCACCACCTCGGGCAACTGGCGCGTGGCCAAAGATTTCCCCAACTTGCCAACCTGGATCTGCAAAACCGTGGGCGGCACCACCACCCACTGGGCGGGTGCCTCGCTGCGCTTGCAAGACCACGAGTTCAGGGTTAAAACCCACTACGGCGAGCTAAAAGGCGCCAACCTGATGGATTGGCCCATCACACTCAAAGAGCTGGAGCCCTACTACGACAAGGCCGAAGACAAAATGGGCGTGACCCGCACCCATGGCATCCCGGGTCTGCCGGGCAACAACAACTTCAAGGTGCTGCACGCAGGCGCCACGAAACTGGGCTACAAAGAGGTGCACACCGGCAACATGGCCATCAACAGCCAGCCGCGCGATGACCGGGGGCGTTGCATGCAGCTTGGCTTTTGCTTTCAGGGTTGCAAGTCGGGTGCCAAATGGTCTACGCTGTACGTCGAAATTCCCAAAGCCCTGGCCACTGGCAATCTGGACTTGCGCCCCGAATCCCACGTCTCGCGCATTGAGCACAATGCTGCGGGCAAAGTGACAGGCGTGGTTTATTTTGACAAGGACGGCAAAGAGCAGCGCCAGAAAGCACGCATTGTCTGCATCGCCGGCAACTCGATTGAGACGCCCCGCCTGCTGCTGCTGTCAGCCTCCACACAGTTCCCCGATGGCCTCGCCAATTCATCGGGCCAGGTCGGGCGCAATTACATGCGCCATTTGACAGGCTCGGTCTACGCCGCCTTCAAGGACCCGGTGCACATGTACCGCGGCACCACCATGGCGGGCATCATTCGTGATGAGTCAGGCCACGACACCAAACGCGGTTTTGTGGGTGGCTATGAGCTGGAGACACTGTCCCTGGGCGTGCCGTTTTTGGCAGCGTTTTTGAACCCGGGTGGCTGGGGCGCAGACTTTACCTGGTGGATGGACCACTACACCCATCTCGCGGGCATGTGGATCGTCGGCGAAGACATGCCACGCGAAACCAACCGCATCACCCTGAACAAGGATCAGAAGGACAAATGGGGCAACGCCATACCCAATGTGCATTTTGATGACCACGATAACGACCTTGCCATGCGCAAACACGCCTTCATGCAGGGCGAGCGGGTCTACAACGCGGCCGGGGCCATCAAAACTTTCCAGACCCCACCGTACCCCTCAACCCACAACTTGGGCACCTGCCGCATGAGTGCCAACAAGCGCGATGGCGTGTGCAATAAATGGGGGCAGACGCACGACATCGACAACCTGTTCATCTCTGACGGCAGCCAGTTCACCACCGGCGGGGCGGAAAACCCGACGCTGACCATCGTAACGCTGGCGATTCGTCAGGCCGAGTACATCGCACGGCAAATGACAGAGAAGGCCATTTAAGGCATGCTCTGGGCCCATGGGACAGGCTGGGCGCGGGTGCGCAGAGCACTGTTCCCAGACCTGTTCCGCAATCGCACGGTCAGACTCTGACGGAATGGCCGCAGATTTATACAAGGAGATGTCAACATGTGTTCTGTCTACGTGAACGCCGACCCGATTCAGTATGAAGCGCGCACGCGCTCCATCCGCATCAACAACGTGCTGACGACGGTCCGGCTGGAAAATCTGTTTTGGGATGTGTTGGCCGAAATCGCCAGCCGTGAGGATAAAACCACGAATCAAATGATTGCTGCACTGCACCAGGAGTTGTTCATCCGGCGCGAGGACAACCCCAATTTCACTTCTTTTCTGCGAGTCTGCTGCCTGCGTTATCTGTCACTCCCCAGACTGGACGATACGGCCAATAAACAGGCGGCTTTGCGAACCTTGCCCGCGCCGCCGGCTGCATCGCCACTGCACCATTAGTCAATGAGAATCAGGAAATAAAAAAAAACTTGCCGCCGTCAAGTCCAACGTTGCGTCCATCGTTGAAACTGAAGTTCAGCGCTGGAGGGATAGTTGGTTTTTGTCCACTTTTTTTAACAAGCCCAAACGTTTTTGAAAGAATTTTTTACATGAGTTTTACGACCGAAATCCACCCTGGCGTCAGCGCCGGCGTTGCCAGCAAAACCAGCGGCTTTGTGCTCAACCATTCCATGCTGCGCGTGAAAAATCCGCAGGTTTCGCTCGATTTTTACACCCGCATCATGGGCATGCGGGTGCTGCGCAAGCTGGATTTTCCCGAGATGAAATTTTCTCTCTATTTTTTGCACCTCAACGCGCCAGGCGACAGCGCGCCACAGGACGCAGGTGAACGCACTGCCTGGACCTTCAGCCAGCGCGGCATTTTGGAGTTGACCCACAACTGGGGCACCGAACACGACCCAGATTGCAAATACCATGACGGCAACGCGCAGCCACAAGGCTTTGGCCACATCTGTTTTTCAGTGCCGGACCTTGACGCTGCCATCGCCTGGTTTGATGAGAACCAGGTCACTTTTGTCAAACGCGCCGACCAGGGGAAAATGAAAGACGTCGCTTTCATCAAGGATCCTGATGGTTACTGGATTGAAATAGTGGAGCCGGCCCGGCTAAAGGGTTTGGGACTTCAGTCACCCTGA
>JANMVO010000022.1:0-4913 GCA_031392805.1 Rhodoferax sp.
GCCGGCTGGCGCCGACCTGTACCTGCTGAAGAAAGTGATTCACGATTGGGACGATACGCAGGCCGTCGCTATCCTGCAGGCCTGCGCTCGTGCAATGTCGCCCGCGTCGCGGCTGCTGTTGATCGAGCCGGTAATCGCGCCCGGCAATGACCCTTCGTTCAACAAGATGCTCGACCTTTTTATGCTGGTTTGGCCCGGAGGGCGCGAGCGTACGATGATCGAGCATGAACGCATCATCGCTGCGGCCGGGCTTGAGTTGCGCCGCAGCCTCGTGACGCGATCACCGCTGAGCATTCTCGAGGCCGTGCGGTCGGCCTAAACTATCCGCGCTCACCCCAATCAGGGAGCGCGTGGTAGTCGCAGATCAGCAAGCTCTGTGAACTTCTGCACCCGTCCACCTTGACCGGCTGCTATGGGTCGAAAGGCGATATTTCCGGACTATCGTTAGAGCTATTTACTATAAAAGGAGTAGCTAATAACGCATATCCTACAAGGGCTACGCCTCTTTTTTATGCGTAAAGCTACTGGGTGACTGCCTCAGGTCGACCGTGAGCCCCGCACAACCACCCATTGGCTCATACGACAGCCAGCATCAAGTGCCCGACCGGATCGGTGGTGGGTTTGACCTTGATTTCAATGTCGTAGCCAAGCCGGTTCAGGCAGTCCATGAGCTTGCGCTCCGACAGGTTGGTGAAGTCACCGCGCAGCATGGCTGACACTTTAGGCTGGGGAATGCCCATGCGCCCGGCGGCAGCTTTTTGGGTCAGGTTCATGCGGCGCATGGCTTTGGTGATCTCAATGACCAGGCCCGATTTAATTTTGAGCTTGTCGGCATCGGGCAGGCCCAAATCGGCAAATATATTGCCTGACCCCATTTCAAATTCGATACCTTCAATGGCGGATTTTTTCATTTCGCACCTTCAGCGGTAAGGCGATCACCTCTTTTTTGCTGCTGCCAATCCACGCTAACGGTTTTTCTGCTTCAGTCATATTCGATGTTACCTTAACAGGTATAAATTGGTGTGTTCTTACCAAGAACCCCTTGGGCGACCCCGCCTGCGAGTGGTGCGGGCATCAATTACGATAGCCCCATGACCCCCTCAACCCTGAACCCTCCCGGCGCTGCGGGTAGCAACAGCTTGCGTCAAGACGCGCGAGTGGTCGGCCTGGTGGCCAGCGCGTTCAACGTGCGGCGGGTGCGGCGCGCCGCGCTCACACTGGCTTGACGCAGCGTGGCTTGACCCAAGCCAATCGCCCGCGCCTGACGCTGCGCACCCTGGGGCGCGGTGACGGCCTACTGGGCATGATGGCCTTTGGGCCAGTCACCGGCGCCACCCGCCTGTTTGGCCCACGGGGCGACAGCGTGACTGTGGCGCAATTGCTCTGGCCAGCCGACCCTGTTGGTTCCGTTCGGGGTGAGCCTGTCGAAGCCCTTCGACAAGCTCAGGGCGAACCAGAAAAACTTTTTGAGGTCGAGTCAATGCAGCAGGCTCACGCAAGCTTGCTTTCCCTCGGGTTTCAACAGATACCGCCCGCCGTGCTGCAATGGCGTGGCGATGATTTGACGCTGGGCAGTGAAACGATCGCTCCTCTGTGGCCCCTCTGGACGCTGCCGCAAGAAGCGCAATTTGCCGACTTCTGGGCCGAGCAAGTGCCGTTGCTTCAAGCCCAAGGCTGGCAAGTTGTGGCCGCGCCGGGCTTTGCCCACACCAGCGTGCCGGTGCAAGACTGCCGCCTGACCCTGGCGCGGCGGGAGGGCTCATGGCTGATCAGCCTGGGCGTGGAAGTGGAAGGCCAGATGCTGGACCTGGCCCCGCTGCTGGCCGACCTTCTCAAGCGCGATGGCCGCTGGCTGGATGCGCACCAGATGAACGCGATTGAAGACGACGCGGCCATCACCCTGCGCGCACCGGGCGGCAAACGCATTGACGCACCGGCTTTGCCGCTCAAAAAAATCGTTGGCGCCATGCTGGATTTGCTGACCGACCCCCGGCGCAAAGACGGTGCCCTGGTTCTGTCGCCCTGGGATGTGTTTCGCATCGACGCGCTGCGCCAGAGCTTGATCAATGACCAGGCCAAGCGCGCTGGCCCGCATGGTGCCTGGCAGTTGCAGGGGGACGATGGTTTGCAGAGCCTAGCGCTGCGCCTGCGTGGCACCGGCAGCCCGCAAACTATCATCGCACCCGAGGGCTTGGGCATCACGCTGCGGCCTTATCAAATGCAAGGCGTGGCCTGGCTGCAATACCTGCGGCAAAACAATCTGGCGGGCATCCTGGCCGACGACATGGGCCTGGGCAAAACCGCGCAAACGCTGGCGCATTTGCTGATTGAAAAACAGCAGGGGCGCCTCGACCTGCCCGCACTGGTGGTACTGCCCACGTCACTGGTGTTCAACTGGCAGGCGGAAGCCGCGCGCATGGCCCCTGATCTGCGCGTGCTGACCCTGCAAGGCCCCAAGCGCGCAAAAGACTTCGCCCGCATGGCCAACTTTGATATGGTGCTGACCACCTTCCCCCTGCTGTGGCGCGACGTGCGTGCCCTGGCGGCGCAACCGTTTCATCTGTTGATTCTTGACGAGGCGCAATCTGTCAAAAACGCCGCCAGCCGCAGCGCGCGCGCAGTGCGTCGAATCAAGGCCCGGCACCGCCTGTGCCTGACCGGCACCCCGCTGGAAAACCACCTGGGCGAGCTGTGGGCGCAGTTTGATTTTTTGATGCCTGGATTCCTGGGCGACTCACGAAGCTTTCACAGAATCTGGCGCAAGCCGATTGAGGTCAATGGCGAGACCGTGCGCGCGCAACTGCTGGCACAACGCGTGCGCCCCTTCATCCTGCGCCGGCGCAAGGAAGACGTGGCGACCGAGTTGAAGCCTGTCACCGAAATCATCAAGCGTGTGCAGTTGCAGGGCCAGCAGCGTGATTTGTACGAGAGCGTGCGTGTGGCGGCCGACACGCAGGTGCGCCGGTTGCTGGCACGCACGCATTTTGCGGGGGCGCAAATCAGCATTCTGGATGCCCTGCTCAAGCTGCGCCAGGTGTGCTGCGACCCGTATTTGGTCAAAGGCACCAAGATGCCCGCCGGCATGGAGCGCGCCAAGCTGGAGCTGCTCATGACGCTGCTGCCCGCACTGGTGAAAGAGGGGCGACGGGTGCTGGTGTTTTCACAGTTCACCGAAATGCTGACGCTGATTGAGCCCGAGCTGGATGCGCTGCAACTGCCCTGGATTGCGCTGACCGGCAAAACGCCACCGGCCAAACGCGGTGCCTTGGTGGCCCAATTTCAGACCCGCACGGTGCCGATTTTTCTGGTCAGCCTGAAAGCCGGTGGCCTGGGTTTGAACCTCACCGCTGCCGACACTGTGATCCATGTGGACCCGTGGTGGAACCCGGCGGTGCAGCAGCAGGCCACGGCCCGCGCCCACCGCATTGGGCAAGACCAGCCGGTGTTTGTCTACAAGCTGGTGGTGCAGGGCAGCATTGAAGACCGCATGCTGGAACTGCAGGCGCGTAAAAGCGCTCTGGTGGAGGGCGTGCTGGGGGTGGATGGGGAAGCTGCCGTCAAATTCAGTGAAGCGGATTTGCAGGGATTGCTGGCACCGATGGCGGCGTTATAAATTTATCGGCCTGTCAGCAGCCCCAAATCCTTCAGCGTGTTTCTGAAACGAAGGTTGTCAGCCTGCACCAGTTCCCCGAGATCTTTTGCAGTTCCGATTGATATCACACCCCCGTTAGCCTCCAGCCGCGCCCGCACGGCAGGTGTTTCAGCTGCCTTCTGGAGCTCCCGCGCCAGGCGCGACACGATCACGGGGGACGTGCCTGCGGGGGCGAAAAGTCCATACCACACAGCGATTTCCAGGTCCGGCTTGCCGGTCAGTTCGGCGAACGTTGGCGTGTCGGGGTATCCGGCCAGCCGGCGTCTGGATCCGACCGCCAGCGGACGGAGCTGACCCGACTGCAGCAAGCCGCGCGTGGGCGGCAAGTTTGCGACGAAGAAGTTGACGGTGCCGGTTGACGTGTCAATCACCGCCTGGCCCACGTTCTTGTACGGCACGTCCTGCGCATCAAAGGCAAATTCGCGCTTCAACATCTCGGTAAACAGATGGGACGCGGTGCCACTGCCGGAAGTTGCGTAATTGATTCTTCCAGGGTTCGACTTCGAATACGCGACCAGCTCAGGCCAGGTCTTGAAAGGCGCATGGCTCGCGGCCACGGCAAACAGCGGAATTTCAGCCACCCGAATGATTGGCACGAAGTCCTTCACTGGGTCGTATAGCGCAGGCGACGCCATGTGCACGGACATCGTCATCAGGCTGGTGCCCATCAGCAGGGTGTAGCCGTCGGGGGCCGCTTTGGCTGCAGCGGCATGTCCCAGGTTGCCGCCGGCGCCCTCCCGATTTTCGATCACCACGGGAACCCCGATCTGCTTCGACAACTCATCGGCAATCGCCCGCCCCACGGTATCGGAGGCCGAGCCCGCCGAAAACGCGACGATGAGCCGAATCGGCCGGGACGGGTAATCTGATTGGGCACCGGCGGGCCAGACGGCTGTCAGGGACAGGCCGAGCATGCCTGTGCCGAGCATTCGGCGTCGTGTAGCGTTCATAAAAAACCTGGATGCGCCGGCCTCACGCGGCGCTGCTGGAATCGCCGCGCAGTCGCGCTTCTAGTTCGAAGCGCTTGACCTTGCTGGTCTCGCTGCGTGGCATCTCGGCTTCGGCTATGAAGTGCACCTCCTTTGGCAGCTTGTAGTTCGCGATTTTGCCGCGACACAGTGCCAGCACGTCCTCTGCCGTCAGCGTTTCGTCGGCCCGCACGACGAAGGCGACCGGCACCTCGCCCCAATGCGCGTCTTGCTTGCGCACGATCACCGCATCGGCGATGCGGCGGCTGTCGAGCAGAAACCGCTCGATCTCG
>JANMVO010000003.1:0-2116 GCA_031392805.1 Rhodoferax sp.
GGCTCATCGGCTGAGTTCTTTGGCAGGCCTCACATCGCCTTGAACAAATGCGCATAGAGACGGCTGACCAGCAACTTCTGCGCACAACCGTGCAAGCCCAGCCACAGCTTGCCGGCTTCATCGCGTGTGACGCTCTCGATGCGCTCGGCCTGCACCAGCGTGCCGCGGTGCACTTGCCAGAAACGCAGCGCGTCAAGCTGGGGCAGCAGGTCTTTAAGCGGCGTGCGGATCAAATACTCATGGTCGGCAGTCAGCACACGGACGTATTTGTCGGCCGCTTCAAAACACAGCACGTCGTCCACCGGCACCATGCGGATGCTGCTGCCCACACTCGCCTGGATGAAGCGCAGCGGTGCGGGTGCGGGGCCGGGGCTGCCCGTGCTGTTTGCGCCAAAGTGTGATGCCGCGTTCGCACCAGCGGGTGATGCCATATTCGCGCCAGTGGGTGATGGAGTGTTCGCACCAGTGGGTGATGCAGTGTTCGCACCTGTGCTCAGCGCCACGCTTGCCAGCGCCCGAAGCTGGGCCAGCGTTGCTTCAAAATAAGTAGCTATTGACGACCGGCTGGCCAGGGCCAGCTTCACTTTTGACACTGTTTTTTGCAGCCGGGCGGCTTGCACTGGCTTTAGAACATAGTCAATCGCCTGCGCGTCGAACGCCTGCACCGCGTACTGGTCATAGGCGGTGATGAACACCAGTGCGGGAAAGGGCGGCGCAGTGGGTCTGGCCAAGGGCGGGTCTAAAGTTCCGTCCAAAGTCCGGCTTAAAGTCCCGTTCGAATTGACGCCCAAGCTGCCGTTCAAATTGACGTTCATTGGCCAGGCTTCGGCCAGCGCCACGGCGGCATCCAGCCCGCTCAGGCCGGGCATGCGGATGTCAAAGAAAAGCACATCGGGTTGCAACGCCAATGCTTCGCGCACGGCAGAGGCGCCATCGCCTACGGTGGCCACAATCTGCAATTCAGGCCAGGCCGCCCGCAGCTCGGTCTTGAGGGCAGCGGCGAGCAGCGGTTCGTCTTCGGCAATCAGGGCGGTCGGCGGCATTCAGGTCATTTCTGTGTCATTTGAGAGGGGAAAATGACTGTAGCCCTTGTCCCGTATGAATAGTTAGCTACTATATTAATAGTTGCGCCAGTTCCGTAGGCCGTCGTCAGGCGCTCGCGCACCTGCGCCAGGCCAAATCCGCTGGATGCGCCGCGTATGTCGCCAACAGTGTGTAAAGCGTGCTGCGGGTCTTGCGCGTCATCCGTGCCCGCAGCGCCCGGCGCGCCCATGCCCACGCCCGTGTCAATCACCTCCAGCGTGATCGAGCCGCCGCTGCGCCGCGCCTGCACCGTGATTGAGCCGCCATCCAGTTTGGGCTCCAGCCCATGCCTGATGCTGTTTTCCACCAGCGGCTGCAACAGCAAGGTTGGCACGCTCTCGCTGGCCAGCTCGGGCGGCAGGTCCAGCGTGTAATGCAGGCGTGGCCCCATGCGCACCGCCATCAATTCAAGGTAATCGCGCAGCCGGTCAAACTCGGTTTGCAGCGGGTGCATGGTGGCGCGCGATGCCTTGAGCGTGGCGCGCAGGTAATCGTTCATGCGGTCCAGCATGTGCAGCGCGCCAGCGGGGTCGGTGCTGATCAGCGCGCGCAGATTGGCCAGGGTGTTGAACAGCATGTGCGGCTCGATCTGCGCCTCCAGCAGCTTGAGTTTGGACTCAGACGCCTGGCGCCGCGCCTCGGACATTTTGTTGTGCAGGTAAGCGCTTTTGCTCTTGCTGTAAAAGTAGTAGATGGCGGCAATGCCAGCCATGGCGGTGGTGAGCACCGACACCTTAAGCTGCGGCATTGCCCGGCTGTCCCAGGACGACCAGCCAAACCAGGTGTCGCCTGCCAGCGTGCCCCGAAAATAGCCAACCACCACGCCACCCAGCGGCAGGGCCAACGCGGCTGCGCCTTGCGGCCAGCCGGTCTCAGCAGCCGAGGGGAATAAATGGCGGCCAAAGTCGATCAAAGCCCAAGTGAAGCTGCCAATGCACACCGAGTAGACCAGCGGCAGCTCATAGGGCCGCTGCGGTTGAAAGGTGTATTGAATGGCCGAGATGGCCAGGCAAAACGCCATGGTTTGCAGGTA
>JANMVO010000103.1:0-4596 GCA_031392805.1 Rhodoferax sp.
GCCGCGATCAATTTCAGACCTGCCAGTCCAGCGCCCCGCATCACCCGCGACTGCCGCGCAGGCGCGGGCACTGTATTTCAACACCGGCAATGCATTCAACCAGAAGCTGGCGGAGGTGCCGGACCAGAGTTTTACCGAGGAGCCAGCGCGTGCATTGCATCCTGACAGCCCGACCGGCCTGATCGAATGCGACCGGTCACAGGACCTCGGCACACCTTATCCGGCCACAACGCCGCTGGTGCTGGTGCGTTACGCCAGGATACGCGCCGGTGAGAGCCTGCCTACCGAGTTTGTGGCCAGCGGCGTGGTGGTGTATGTGATGGTCGGCTCAGGCACCACCGACTGCGGCAAGGAACAGATCAACTGGCAGGCGGGTGACGTTGTCGTGCTTCCCGGCAATGTTTTACACCTGCACAGCGCCGGCGCCGTGGATGCCGTGCTGTGGATCGTCACCAACGAGCCCCAGCTGGCGTTTGAGCATCTGCGCGGTCCCGCCGAAGGTGATGCGCCGACCGATCTGGTGCATTTTCCGGCGCAGGAGATTGAGCGCCAGGTTGATCTGCTCTACAGAATAGGTCGCGGCAACGACATCGCCGGGTCGGCCCTGATCTTCTCATCAACCCGGCAGGAGGCCAGCCGCAACGTGCTTCCTACCTTGACGGTGGCCATGAATTCGCTCCCGCCAGGGGGCTCGCAACGCTCGCACCGGCACAACTCGATGGCCGTCAGCCTGGTGATCGAAGGCGCGCAATGCCATTCGATGGTCGATGGCCGTCGCAAGGACTGGGCTCAATGGGTCACCACGGTAACGCCGCCGACAGCGGCGCATTCCCACTTCAACGGCGGCGAGAAATGGGCCAAGTTCCTGATCATTCAGGACGGCGGCATTTACAACTACACCCGCGCGCTGGGGTTTGAGTTTGCAAATGCCTGATCCAACTGCCGCTGCAACCTTCAAAACCCATCAGCCTATGACTACTCCGCCAACTTTACCGACGCTACCTGTGGCACCAACGTCATCGGAGCTGCCAGCCTTCGACGCCGATGGCCTGCCCATGATCCGCATTCTCGGTTTGCAACCGGCATGGCTTAAAACCCGGCGCGAAGAAGCGCTGGAGCCCGACTTGGCCATTGTCGATGCGCACCATCATCTTTGGGACCGGGCCGGCGGTTACCTGCTTGATGAATTGCTGGCCGATCTGTGTGATTTGGGCGACCCGACAACGGGGCATAACGTGGTCGCAACCGTTTTTCTGCAGTGTGGTTACGCCTACCGCAGCACCGGTCCGGTGTCGCTGCGCCCGGTCGGAGAAACCGAATTCGTGGCGGACATCGCGCGTCAGGCGGAGCAGCGTGGCGAAAAGACGAGGGTCTGCGCTGGCATTGTGGGCTACGCCGATCTGGAGCTGGGTGACGAGGTCGACGCTGTGCTGCAGGCGCATATCGACGCGGGGGGTGGGCGGTTCCGGGGTGTTCGCCATATTTTGGCGCGCCACGATGCCTTCAACGCCAGCTTGCTTGGCCCCGCGCCGACAGACCTGATGCAGCGCGTGAACTTTCGGCGCGGCCTGGCCCGCTTGCAGGCGCTGGGCCTGTCATTCGATGCCTGGCTGTTCCACACCCAGATTGACGAACTTGTAGACTTGGCGCGGGCCCTGCCTGGCTTGCCTATTGTGCTCAACCATGCCGGCGGCCCGCTTGCGGTTGGCCCCTACACCGGCAAACGCGACGAGGTGTTTTTGGTGTGGCGTGAGGCGATCAAACGCCTGGCGGCCTGTCCGAATGTGAGCATCAAGCTCGGTGGCCTGGGTATGGCCATTGGTGGCTTTGGGTTTCACAAGCAGGCGCTGCCGCCATCGTCGGAGCAACTGGCCGTTGCCTGGACACCGTATATGCATGCCTGCATCGAGTCATTTGGCGCCCAGCGTTGCATGTTCGAGAGCAACTTCCCGGTCGACAAAGCATCGTGCAGCTATGGCGTGCTGTGGAACGCCTACAAACGCATTGCCGCTGGCGCCTCGCCCGCCGAGAAGGCCTGGCTGTTCAGGGACAGCGCTTGCACGTTTTATCGCCTGGGGGTTGACTCATGCGCCTGATGCTTGCAGCGCTGGCCCTGCTGGCCTGCGGCATGGCAACGGCGCAGGGCTATCCAAACCGGCCGGTCAAAATTGTGGTTCCATTTGCTGCGGGCAGCGGCAGCGATGTCTTCACCCGCTTGATTGCCGACGATTTCCGCATCGCTTTCAACCAGACTTTTGTGATCGACAACAAGGCCGGCGCCTCGGCCCAGATCGGCACCTTGCAAGTAGCCAAGTCGGCCCCTGACGGTTACACCCTGCTGACAGCCACCAACACCGGCCATTCGGCCAACCCGGCGCTGTTCAAGAAGCTGGCCTACGACCCGGTGGCCGATTTCACGGCGATTGGCCGGATTCTCTACATGCCCTACATGCTGGTGGTACCCAAGGCATCGCCGCTCAACACTGTCGCGGGCCTGATCGAGCGAGCCCGACTGGCGCCCAATGCCCTGAATTGCGGTTACGGCAACAGTTCTGGGCAGGTAGCCCTTGCAGAGTTTTCGAGTCAGGCAAAAATCCGCACCACGGCGGTTCCGTACAAAAGCATGCCGCCCGCGATGACTGACCTGATCGGCGGACAGGTGGACTGCCTGTTTGCGGATGTAGCAAGCGCCCTGCCCCACTTGCAGGCAGGCAGCATCAAGGCCCTGGGCTTCAGCATGGAGAAGCGCTCAGCGCAGTTTCCAGCGATCCCGTCCATCGCCGAGACACCCGGCATGGCAGGCTTTGAACTGACGTCCTGGGTCGGCCTGGTCGGGCCGGCCGGCATGCCGCCCGAGATTGTCGAGCGGCTCAATGGACAACTCAGAAAAACTCTGGCGAAGCCGGAAGTCAGGGACAAGCTGGTGGGCATGGGTGCCGAGATTGCCCCGTCGTCATCCCTGGAGATGGAGCAGTTTGTCAGGCAGCAACTGGCCAGCTGGGGCACGAAGATCCGCAATGCTGGCATCATGCCGGAGTGAGCGAAATGGGCGAAATGATCGGGGTGGCCTGGTTGCAATGCGGCAAACAGGTTTTAGCGGGCAAGCAGGAAACAACTAACGGAGCACAACATGAATGATCGCAATCAAGCGCTGGAAATTCAGCTTTCCAACAACATTACCGAAGCCGAGTGGACGTTGCGCGTGCAGCTTGCCGCAGCCTACCGCTTGGTCGATTACTATGGCTGGTCTGAACAGATATACGCGCATCTGACAGCCCGGGTGCCAGGGCCCGACAACCATTTCCTGATCAACCCCTACGGCCTGAACTACGAAGAAATCACCGCCTCCAATCTGGTCAAGATCGATGTCGATGGCAATGTGATTTCAGGGGGGCGGCACACCGTCAACTACGCCGGGTTTGTGATTCACTCCGCGCTGCACATGGTGCAATCCCAGGACAACCATGTGGCGATGCACACCCATACCCGGGCCGGCATGGCGGTGGCGGCGCTTAAAGAAGGCTTGCTGAACATCTCGATGTTCTCCACCGCCTTTCACAACCGTCTGGCTTACCACGATTACGAAGGGGCAGCCTTGCGTCTGGATGAACGCGAACGCATCGTCAAGTCGCTCGGCACGGCGCGCGCGATGATTCTCCGCAATCACGGGCTGCTGGCGGTGGGCCGAACCGTTCCAGAAACTTTCCTGAGGCTGTACCGGCTGGAGCGCGCCTGTCAGGTTCAGGTTGATGCGGCCGCTGCCGGCACCCTGAACATCATGACGCAGCAGCTGGCGGCACAGTCGGGGGCAGACCTCGACAGCTTTCAGGACTCCCATCCGGATGGCGAGGGCGTCGTCGAATTCGAGGCCTTGATGCGCAAGCTTGACCGCATCGACGGGAGCTACCGTCATTGAGCGCGGCTTGACCCCCTGACCCTATTGACCCGAATGGCCTATTCTGCGGGCGCGTCCGGCTTTGGGCCGGTGTAGAAGCTGGGCCACTTGCGCATCACCACGCCCCGATTGGCAGCGTAAGCGTAGCAACTGTCCACCTTGACGGGAATACCCCCGGCATTGAGCCGGTCAGGCCGGGCGACGCGCACCATGGTGAGCGACTGAAATGCCGCTGTCCCCATCGGGATCAGGATTTCCATCAGATGGGTGCAGCTCTGTGCGCCACCCAAACGCCGCCGCACCTCGCTGCTCCAGCCGCCCGCAATGCGCAGCCCCTTGATGGCCTGCAAGCTCTTCCCAGCGGCGATACAGTCGTCATAGGGGGCGGAGGCGGTGAAAGCCGTGACTGCGTGCACCAGCATGTCCTCGTCGAACACCAACTTGACAGTCATATCGTGAATCGGTTCTCCGGCAGGAACCACCTTGGATCCATTGGGAGACTTGAAAGCATGGGGTTTTCGGTCGATGACTCGCCCATCCACCTCGTACAGGCCATCCGAGCGCCGCCAGCCACGCATGTCGATGCGCCGAAAATGCAGCTCCTCGCGCGTCACTGCCACATCGTCCGGGTTAGTTTCCATCATGCTCATCGCTTTTCGGCCATAAATTGACTTTCAGGAGCGACGGCGCGCCTGCACGTC
>JANMVO010000109.1:0-2870 GCA_031392805.1 Rhodoferax sp.
TGCGCCGCATCAAGGCGCGCCAGATCAGGCGCCTGGCCATACAGGCCGCCGCGCACCGATCCGCCCGCGATGAAGTGCGGCGCCGCCGTGCCGTGATCGGTACCGCCTGAATTGTTTTGCCGGGCGCGGCGGCCAAATTCGCTGAAGGTCATGATCAGGGTGCGGTCCCAGGCACCGAGCTCGGTCAAAGCGTTTTTTAGCGCGGCCATGCCTTCACCCAGTTGTTTTAGCAGGTTGGCGTGCGTGCCCAACTGGTTTTGGTGGGTATCAAAACTGCCCAGTGTGAGCATGATGACGGGCACGCCAGCCTTGCCTTTTTGCGATGCCACCACTTGCGCGGCGGCGCGCACGCCATTGCCAAACTGGCCTTGCGGGAATTCGGTGCTGAAGTTGTATTTGTCGCCGCGCAAACCGTGGGCAGCCACGCTGATGCCGTCCTCTATCTTAAGCAGATGCTGCATGGCCGCATTGCCCTGTGCCAGCGCTGGTGCAGGCGCTGCAAAGCGGGCCTGGTTGACAAACGCTTCAGGGTTGTTCAGCGTGACGGCGCGGGCTCCTGCCAGGGGGCCAAAGTCGCTGCCGCCAATCAGCACACCTTCGGCGGTGAAATTGGCGCGTTGTGCAAGCCCTGACTTCATGGCACGAGAAACCCAACCGTCTTCCAGGTATTCATTGGCTTTGGAGGATGTTTCCCAAATCTCGATGGAGCGAAAGTGCGACAGGTTGGGGCTGGGGTAGCCCACGCCCTGCACGATGGCCAGCTCGCCTTTTTCCCATAGCGGCACGGCTGCTTTTAGCTCGGGGTGCAAACCAAGGCGTGAGTCAATTTTGATGACTTCATCGGCCTTGATGCCAATGCTGTTGCGAAACTGGTGGTAAGTGGGATCGGCATATGGCACCACAGTGTTCAGGCCGTCGTTGCCGCCTTTAAGTTCCACCAGAATCAAAATGCGGTCAGCCACACTGCTGGCGCGTTGACCCACGCCTTGCGCCCAACCGGGCGCGTGCCTGCCCAGCAACGCGCTGCCTGTCGCGGTGCTGAAAGCAGCTAAAAAATCTCTGCGTTTCACGTGGCTTGTTCCGGCTGGACTTCTACTAGATGTCATCTGGATGTCAGCGTGATTAATGACCTGGCTACTTGAGTTGGTAGGCTGGGTCCAGCGTCAAGCTGCGCAGATAGGCTACGCCCACCGTGCCTGTCGCTATTATTTGCGTAGCTGGATAGGCAAGTAATACAAGGGCCAGACGTGCTTTTAGCTCATCAGATGGCTCACTGTCGGCGCGCCCGCCATAGGTTGCCAGCCACTTGTCAGGGTCAAACGTGATTTTCGCCATGCCCTGCGCCACGCGCATGATGCCGTCCCGGCCCAGCAGCGCCAGCACCTGCTTGTTGCTGCCCTGCCCGCCTTTGTCTGACTTTTCGGCGGCAAACTCGGCTCGCATCATCGCCATGGGCCGCCCACCCGGCCCCATGGCCAAAGGCTGCATTTTTGACTCGCCCTTGAACTCCACTGCGCGAAACAGCTGCTCGGTAAAGCGCTTGCGCTCCAGCAAGGTGGTGGCGTTGATCCACTCGGTGTAGCCGGGCCAGCCCTTGACGTTGGGCGGCACCAGCAGGTTTTGCCCCAATTGCGCCGACTTCAATGCAAACGGCATCACGTCGGTGTAGCTGAAACCAAACTGGCGCACTGTGCCCACCACCAGGTCCACTGGCGACTTGATCAGGCTGCCGGGGTTATCCGCAGCCCAAAATGCATCCGTCAACAACAGCTCACGCAGAGCCACATTGATGTCATAGCCGCTGCTGAGAAAACGCTCGGCAATACGTAGCACCTCTGTCGTGTCGGGTGTGGGCGACACAAATTCTTTCCATAATTTGCCGACGATGAAGCGCGATGCAGCGTCTTGCGCCAGCATCACATCAAGCACCGCGTCGCCATCAAAGTTACCGCTGCGCCCCAGCACGGTTTTGGGTGCGTTGTCGTGAAAGGCGGGCCGAAACCGGAAGCTGAAAGAATCCCGCTCAATGCTCCAGCCGGTAAAAGCGCGCGCTGCTTCGCGAATGTCCTGCTCCGTATAGCCACCCCCGTGGCTGGCTTCGCCCAATGTGAACAGCTCCATCACCTCGCGCGCAAAATTCTCATTGGGGGCTTCCCGGCGAGAGTTGGCCCCATCCAGGTACACCAGCATCGCCGGGTCTTTGGCCACCGCGTGCAGCAGTGTGGCAAAGCTGCCCAGCGCGTTTGCGCGCAGCAGCAGATGCTGGTTCCACATGGCCTGGGAGCGGATGACTTTTTGCTGCGAGGTTGCAAAGTGGTTGTGCCAGAACAGCGTCATGCGCTCCTGCAATGGCGTGGCGGACTCGATCATCTCGGTCATCCACCAGGTCTTCAGGTCCAGACCTTCGCGAAGTTGCTGCTGACGCATGGCCTGCTGCTCTTCCTTGCTTTTTAAAAATGCATAGGGAATGGGTGGCGGCAGCGACACGAAGTCAGGCGCGGGATGAATTGGCCTGGACGCCCTGGCGCGGGCCAGCGCATCAGCCACCGCTGCCTGCGCGCTTTGCCCGGTCAGTGCGTCAACCTCGGCCTGCGTGGGCGCAAAGCCGGTGCGCATCAAAAAATGCCGGGCTTGTCCGGCGCTGAGCTGGTTTGGTGCTGCTTGCAGATTGAAAACCCAAGCCAGTAAAGCGAAAACAGCTATTTCTTTTATAGCCATCATGGCTTGGCACGCTCGGCGTCACGGCGTTGCTGGCGCAGTTGCTGGCGCATGTCTGCGCGCTCCTGGGCCGTCAAACGCCGGTCGACCAGGGTGGCATCAGCCGGCTCGTCGTTCTTTTTTTGTTTGGGGTCCAATGCCAGACGCAGATC
>JANMVO010000124.1:0-2648 GCA_031392805.1 Rhodoferax sp.
CGGCCGCGCCAAGCATGATGACAAAGCCGTGGCGAATCTGGCGTTTGGGCGCTATTTTTCCGGCCAGGCGCCCGCTGACCCAGGCCCCGCCCATGATGCCGCCAATGCTCAAGCCGAAAAACCAGAAAAACTGGGTCGGTGCCAGGGCCAGATGCTCGCCCAAAAAAACCGGCGCCGACAACACGTACAAAAACGTGCCATTGAAAGGAATGCCGCTGGCCAGCGCCAGCAACAAAAAACGCGGGTCCAGCCCCAGTTGCCAGTAAGCCCGCATCAGGCTCCTGAATTTGAAAGACTGCCGTTGCGAGAGGTGCAAGGTCTCGGGCAACAGTTTGTAATTGGCAATCCACAATGCCACGCCTAGCGCCGTTAAAAACCAGAAGATGCTGTGCCAGCCGGTGTGCACAAACAGCCAGCCGCCAATGAGGGGCGCAATCGCCGGGGCCACCCCGAAGTAGATGGTCACCGTGCTCATCACCTTTTGCGCCTGCGCCGGGGGAAACATGTCACGGATCACGGCACGCGACACCACAATGCCCGCACCGGAACACAAACCTTGCAACACCCGGAAAAAAACCAGTTGGCCGATGCTTTGCGACAGCGCACACCCGGCAGAGGCCAGCGTGAAAATGGCAACACCCCACAATACCACCGGGCGGCGGCCAAAACTGTCGGATATCGCCCCGTGGAACAGGCTCATGAAGGCAAAGCCAAACAAGTAGGCAGAGAGGGTTTGCTGCATCTGCACGGGCGACGCCCCCAGTGAGCGCGCAATGCCGACAAACGCCGGCAGGTAGGTGTCAATCGAGAAGGGCCCCAGCATGCCCAGCAGCGCCAACAACAATGCCAGAACCCAGCGCGGTGCGCGCCAGAGTTGTTGTGCGTCAGGATTCATAGGTCTTGATCATGCCAGCCCGGGCCCGGCGTTCCCCCGCACCGGCTGTGCGCGCGGTGATGGGTATCATGCGCGAATGCGTCAAACCACTTCACTGCCGTTCGGGGCGAACAAACTGGGCGCAGTATTTGTGGCGTGGCTAACCAGTTGGCGGCGGGTGTTCCTGTTTGGGGCACTGGCGCTGGTCATGGTCTTCTCCAGGCTTACCTACGACCGTGCCAACCGTGCGGCCATCTCCCGGCAAATTCACTTGACGACCTGGCAAATCCTGCCTTGGTTCACGCTGCTCTCGGCCCTGATCAGCCTGGTGCTGATCCGCATTGTGGTGGTCACCGCCCTGAACTACGGCCTGTCGCAGTACGCACTGGAGATGGTGGTGCGGGTGCTGGTGCTGGAGTTGATTCCACTGGTGGCAGCGCTGTTTGTGACCTTGCGCTGCGCCCTGGCGGTAACCCCGCCGGTAAGCGGCATCCATATTCCACGCGACCTGAATGTGCTGCTGGGTTCCGACACTGGGCGGATTCGCGACGAGTTGGTTCCGCGCGTGATTGCCTATGCGTTTTCTGTGCTGACGATGGCCGTGGTGAGCAGCCTGGTAACGCTGGTGCTGGCCTATCTCGGCGTGTATGGTTTGTCGCCCTGGGGGCTGGCGGGCTACACGCGCACTGTGGGCCAGGTGTTTGATGCTGCTGTCACTATTGGATTTTTGCTCAAAACCCTGTTCTTCAGTCTGGCGGTTGCGGTGATCCCGATTGCGGCCAGCCTGGACGCACATCATTACAGCGTTGATGCAGCAACGCCGGTGCAGCCCGGCACCGTGCGCCTGTTCCTGGCGCTGGTGTTGATTGAAGGGCTTTCCCTGACCGTCAAGTACATCTGATGGACACGTCCATAAATCCATGATCACCCCACATGACACCTGAAGAGTCTCCATCGCAAGGGCCACCCGCTTTACAGGCACCGCAGCCTATCGCTCACGTCGAGTTCAAGGCGGTGTTGCTGCTGGCGTTCACGGCCTTGCTGGTGTGCAGCTTTGTCGTGTATGTGCTGTATGCGCGTGGCGTGTTCGAGAGCAAGCAGCAACTGGTGCTGGTGGCCGACGACTCCGAAGGCGCGCTCGTGGGCATGGACCTGACGTTCGCTGGCTTTCCCATCGGGCGCGTGCGGCGTATTGAGCTCGATGGGGAGGGCAAAGCGCGCCTGGTGGTTGACGTGCCGAGCAAAGACGCCCACTGGCTGCGCACCTCAAGCATTTTCACCATGGAGCGCGGGCTGGTGGGCGAAACAAAAATACGCGCCTTCAGCGGGGTGCTGACCGACCCGGCCCTGCCCGCAAACGCCGTGCGCACCGTGTTGCGGGGCGATACCAACGCCGAAATCCCGCGCCTGGTGGCAGCGACACGAACCTTGCTGGAAAACCTGGAGCGCATGTCGGGAGCCGAGTCAAGCCTCAACACCAGCCTGGGAAACCTGCAAACCATCACGGCGTCACTGAGCGCCAGCGCCGCTGGCCGCTACGGCGTTCTGGGGGGTGTTTTGGGCGGTGAAGAGAATGCCAAAAAGGTCGTCAGCGCACTGGACCGCACCAATGCGCTGCTGGCCAATGCCGACCAGCGCCTGTTTGGCAAAAGCGGCGTGATGGACGACACCCAGGCCACCATCGCGCAGCTCAACTCGTTGCTGCTGGACGCCCGCGCCAGCCTGAAAAAGGTGGATGCCGTGCTGGCCGAAGCCCAAGGTGTGGCGGTTGAAG
>JANMVO010000145.1:0-9759 GCA_031392805.1 Rhodoferax sp.
ACTTAACCGCGTTGAGCGGATTGCGCCACGCATTTCGGGCATTGCGCAAAGCAGCACCCGTGGCATGGTCGAAGAAAATTTGCCGTTCACGGTTCGGCTCGTGCGCGACCAGGATGACCTCGACAAGGCGGTGGAAATTCGCCAGTCAGCCTACGCGCGCCACCTGCCGGAGTTTGCAGAAACCTTGAGGGTGCCCGAGTCCACCGACGCGCAGGACGGCGTCGTCGTGCTGCTCGCTGAATCCAAGCTGGATGGTTCGGCGCTGGGCACGATGCGCATCCAGACCAATCGCTCAAACCCTCTGTCACTGGAACATTCGGTCGATCTGCCAGACTGGCTGCGTGTGCGGCCTCTGGCCGAAGCAGCCCGTCTGGGCGTGACGGATGGGAAAAGTGGGCGTCTGGTTAAGACCATGCTGTTCAAGGCATTTTTCCAGTACTGCCAGCAAACGGGGATTGAGTGGATGGTGATCACCGCACGCTCGCCTGTTGATCGCCAGTACGAACGGTTACTATTTAGTGATGTGGACCCACGTATGGGCTACATTCCTTTGTTGCACGTGAACAACATGCCGCACCGCATCATGTCATTTGAAATTGCTTCGGCAAAAGCACGCTGGGCCAAAGCAAATCACCCTTTGTTGGACTTCATGTGCAATACCCACCACCCGGACATTGATATTGGCAGAAATGAGTTTGATATGCCTCACCTCAGCTACAGATTCGTCGCAGCCAAACCAGCAATGCTGATGTAAGCCCGTGCCCGAGTGATGACGCAAGCGTCCTGATTTCAAGCCCGGCCCGCGCCGGGTTTTTTACTTTGTCGTTCATTTATGCATCAACATCGGTGAGATTTAACACAAGAATATTGATTTAGGCCCCATAATCAAAAAAGATTGAAAGAGAATTGCTACAAAATGCAGAGGCCAGCCCAGACTTCCTCAATTGGGGAATGGTAACAATGCTAAAGGATAAAGAGCACCGTACGGGTAGGCTAAACAAGACTCACGCTATTTTGGATAGCGTGCTGTTTGGCATGTCTACTTACGCTCTTCCCTTTTTGATGGGACTGCTGTCTTTAGTGGCGATATTTCTTTGGGATTCACACTACGGGACAACCGACACAAAACCGCTTTCTTTTGCCGTAACCGCAGAGGCAGATCGCGCATTTTCACCTTCGGAAGCGCTGACCATCCTGAGGGAAAACGCACCGGTCCAACATCACGACACCCGCCTTTCCGAAGCACCGGTCTGGTTTTTGTTTTCTGCGCAGGGCAAAGCCAATGGCGAATCACTGATGGCGGAGTTGCCATCTCGCCACGCCATGACTGCGGCCTGCTGGGATGCAAAGTCGCTGCAATCCTTGGGTCGAGCCGACAGAACGGTCAGTGAGGGTCGCATTTCAGCGGTTAAGGGCGGCTTTGCGGTCGATTTGGGCCTGCCGAAGTCTGAAATATCGGTATTGTGCCGGGCGACATTTGTTGGACCTGCACGTCTT
This sequence comes from Rhodoferax sp., assembly GCA_031392805.1. Lineage (GTDB taxonomy): Bacteria > Pseudomonadota > Gammaproteobacteria > Burkholderiales > Burkholderiaceae_C > JANYCG01. The sequence continues at coordinate 1,498 of JANMVO010000145.1, forward strand.
TCGGTGGTGCAGATGCCCGCCTCACAGTTGGTAAATTCCAGTGAAGAATTTCACCGGAACTCCGGGTTGCTCGAAGGCGGCTTGATTGTGCTGGCGCTGTTCGTGCTCATCACTGCCATCATCAACCGGGATCCCAAGTACTTGCTGTTTGCCGGATGGCTCATCATCAATTTGCGCGTGGGGTCGTTGTCTGCTGGCTGGGACACTCAATGGATGGGGCATTCCGTACCACCGGCTTGGCTGCTTCTTAGCAGGTCGGTGACTTTGGCGGTGTACTACGTGCTGACCCTCACGCTGTTCAAGACCATTTTCAAGGAAGACCTGGAACGCGTTGGCTACTCTGCCTTGGTAAGGACCGCCCAATGGACTTGCCTGCCACTGGTTCTCCTTTCACTTGTATTGCCGTATTCGGCATTCTTACCCGTGCTTTGGGTTACCACGGGAATTGGCATAGCCATGCTTGTTTTCTTCCTGATTCGCATTATTCTCAAGACTCGCTCGCAGGTGGCAATATGGTACAGCGCGTCCCTAGCCATCACCCTGTTCGCCAGCCTCTACGAAGTCCTGTCTGCCGCGTTGGGCTTCAAAGGCATGATCGGCGCTGTCAACAGCGTCACCGCTGCACTGGCTTCCAGTCTGCTGGCCTCTCTGGCCATTGCTTCACAAATGCGCCAGGAACACAATCAACGGCTGGCTGCGCAAGCCGAACTTCAACACACCTTTGACGCCATGCCCATCGGCTTGTTCACGCTGGACTTGCAGGGCCTGTTCACCAGCGCCAACCCGGCCTTGATGCGCATGCTGGGCCAAAATGTGCTTGAGCGCGGCTTTAATTCCTGGCAACAGTACTTCAGCGGCGGGGCCTGGACCCAGTTGCACTTTCTGGTCCATACACCGGCCAAAGATGAGCTGGAGCTCACAGGCAGGACAAACCCGCTCGACGGCAGCGAGCCCAGCCGCTTTCTGGTCAAGGCAACGCTGGCCCGTGACAAGATTGAGGGCTCGCTGCAGGACGTGACAGTGAAGGCAAGGGCCACTGAAGATTTGCTGTTTCTGGCCAACAACGACCCCCTGACCAAAGTGTTCAACCGTCGCGGTATTGAAAAGGCGCTTGACACTGCAATGCAACAGCTCGCTGAAGGCAAGCCTGCGGCGCTGGCCTACCTGGACCTGGACCGTTTCAAGCTGATCAACGATTTGTATGGTCACCATGCCGGTGACGATGTTCTTCAGCAAGTTTGTCAGCGCGTGACCCATGTGATTTCGGGCGCCGTGCAATTTGGCCGGGTGGGTGGTGATGAGTTTGTTCTGGTGATGCCGGATACCAAAATATCTGCGGCCTCGCTGATTTGCCGTGGCATTGTTGACAGCATCGGCAACGCCCCTTATCGTGTTGGTGATCGGGCTTTTCATGTGCGCGGGTCGATCGGGCTGATTGAAATCGGCGCTGGCATGCAAGTCAAAGACGCCGTGTCTACCGCTGACCGCGCCTGCCGGGAGGCCAAAGCGGGCAACTATGACGGCCTGGTGGTGTACGAGAAGAATGCGCAGGCGTTTCAGAAACATGAGGCCGAGCTTAAACTGATCGAGCTTCTGTCCACAAATTCTGCAACCGATGGCTTGTTCCTGGTGATGCAACCCATCATGTCGCTCAGAGCGCCGCATGACTCGCTGAATTTTGAAGTGCTGTTGCGCATGAAAGACAAGGACGGCGCATTGATTCCCACTGACCGCCTTATCAAGGCCGGTGAAAACAGTGGCCGCATGAGCATGATTGACCGTTGGGTTCTGTCAACCACGCTGGGCTGGCTCAACCAGAACTATGCGCTGATGAAGCACACCAAATTTGTGTGCATGAATTTGAGTGGCGCATCGCTCAATGACGAGCGATTCATGCAGGATGTTTACACCATGCTGGAGCACAACATCCATATTGTCGGCCATCTGTGCCTGGAGATCACGGAAAGCGTGGCTCTGCATGACCTGGACAACACCCGGCGCTTCGTGGACAAGGTGCGCAGCTACGGCGCAAAAGTAGCGCTTGATGATTTTGGAGCTGGGTACACGTCGTTCTCCTACCTGAAAGAGATCACCGCTGATTTGCTCAAGATTGATGGCAGCTTCATTGTCGACATGAACCGGCATCCGGCCAACGTGGCGATTGTCGAAGCCATCGTGAGCCTGGCCAGAAACCTGGGCATGAAGACCGTCGCCGAATGGGCCGAAGATGTCGCGACGGTGCAGACGCTGGTCGAGATTGGGGTTGACTATGTCCAGGGCTATGTTGTGGCCCGTCCCCAAGCTTGTGACAGGATGTTGACTGCGGTATCGTCGGCCAGTTTCATCGAAAATGAAGAGCTGGCAAGTTACGTCTCACTGTTGGGAAAATCAGACGACAAACGGGCGCAGGTTGATTTGTTTGTCCCGTCGAAATTACAGAGCCTGCATTAGGGCGCATATATCAATTCTTGGGGTCGGTTTCGCACATGCGGACACTGCCTGGCACGCATCACGCTGACCGCAAAGCCCGCTTTAGCCCGGCGCCAATGTCGGGTTTATCGGCAAATGGATCGCTTGGGTTGCGCGCCTGCAGTATGTCTTCCATGCGGGTCTGGACTGATTTAATGGCTTTGGGGTGGCTGTAGATGTAGAACTGGTTGGCGGCAATCGCATCAAATACCATCTGGGCTACGTCTGCTGCGCTCACCTTGCCACTGGTTACTGCCTTGCTGATCATGGCCTGCCCCACCAATTGGCTCTTGGTGAGTTTGGCATTGTCATCCGACTTTTCCCCTGGGCGGTTGCGTCCGCTCTGGTTGATGCCTGTGGCCACAAAGAAGGGGCACAGCACGCTGGCGCTGATCTGTTCGGTCACCAGAGACAAATCCTGGTACAGCGTTTCTGACAAGCTCACCACGGCGTGTTTGCTGACGTTGTAGACGCCCATATTGGGCGGGTTGAGCAAGCCCGCCATGCTGGCCGTGTTGACGATATGCCCCCGGTAGGCGGGGTCTTTTTTGGCGGCGTCCAGCATCATGGGTGTGAAAGTGCGCACACCATGCACCACGCCCATCAGGTTGACCCCCATCACCCACTCCCAGTCTTTCAGCGAAGTCTCCCAGATCAGGCCACCCGCGCCCACACCAGCGTTGTTAAAGACTAAATTAGGCGCGCCGAAGCGCTTGAAGGTGGCTTGGCCCAAGGCTTCAAACTGCAGCGCATCAGACACATCCAGTTTGAAGGGCAGTACGTTGGCACCTGTGGCCTGTAGCTCGGCAGTGGCCTGATCCAGCGCATCTTGCTGCACATCGGCCAGCACCAGGTTCATGCCCAGCGTGGCGCCAATGCGGGCGCACGCCAGGCCAAAACCCGAACCGGCACCGGTCAATACGGCCGTTTTATTTTTGAAATCGGAAATCATGGGCTTATTCGTTTTAGGGTCGTTGAGGGTTGAAACATCTGGCTTTACCGCTAACTGGCAAATTGCCTGTCAGGCTGAGGCTTCCGCCTTTTTCAGCACAAAGCCAATGCGGGGAAAGTGCACATGCACGGTGCCCGCGCGCTCATCGGTGCGGCGCAGGGTGTAGTGCATGCGGGTGGCGGCGATCAACTCGCCCTGGGTCGTCTCGGGTCCAAAACTCTCAGCGGCAATGGTGACCTGGCTGCCTAAGGGGATGCCGTGCTCATCCTGAAATGGAATACTGTCTAAAATGCCTGTAGCCCCCGCCGATGCTTTACAAAAAGCTATTGAAGTTGTAGCATTTGATGCCGTCATCGCCCCATGTCCGATGGCGGCCATGCGGTCCATCCAGGCCAGAACAGCGGGTGCCGCGTCCAGAATGCCGGCCATCACGCTGGTCTGCGTGCGGGTGAACCACAGCGGGTGGTAGGCGGCGAAGTCAGCGATGCAGGGTGCGTTGCCCAGCAGAAAGGGCTGGTATTCCAGCATGTTGGACAGACGCCGCAGGTAGCTGTGGTAGGCTGCGGCGGCATCTGGTGGCGGCATTCTGGGTGCCCCCAAACGCATCTTCGCGCGGTCCTCGTGCAATGCCTTGGCCGCTGGCCCCCACTGCTCCGTGGGGCCACCGCCGAATAACTGTGCAACGCCCTTGGGGCTCAAGCTGAAGGCCATGGCGGTCCAGAACAGTTTTTCATCAGCCCATTGCGCAAAAATGCGTGCCAGTCCTTTATGCGTGGGCGGATACAAGGCGGGCGCTGGCTGCAGATGTTCCAGCACATCGCAGATCAGGGCGGTGTCGCAGTAGACGTGCGAGCCAATCTGCAGAAAGGGGGTCTTGCGATACCCGCCCGTGAGCGCGACCACATCGGGTTTGGGCATGATGTTGGGCACGATGACGGATTTCCATGCCAGCTTCTTGTAGCCCAGAATCAAGCGGATTTTCTCGGAAAAAGGGGACATGGGAAAGTGATGAAGAAAGATGTCGGCCATGGTTCGTCTCCAGTTGAGTAAGAAGGTTGAATCAGCTTGCCGAATCAACGCGTGGGATGCGGCATTGCACGTGAAATGATGGCATCGAAATCCGTGTCTGCACCGAGCGTGCCGAAGGTTTGACCCCACGTGCCGCACAGGGGCGCGTTGGCCAGCCAGCCGCCCAGCCGTGAATCACAAAAGGCACGGAACACGGCAGGCGGCGCGCCCTGGTACAGCAGCGCAGCCTGAACCGCAAGCGCCACGTGCTGCGCCAGCAAGCGGGCTTGCACTTCAGAGGCCATGTTTTCAATCCGGCCAGCCAGCGCCCCGGCGATTTGGTCCAACGCCGCATGCGCGCCTTTTGCCGGGGCCAGCTCTGCCGCCAGGGCTGCAGCCATATCGGATTTGCGCAGCGCACGCAGCAGGTCCAAAGCCATGATATTGCCGGCCCCCTCCCAGATGGAATTCAGCGGCATTTCGCGGTAGATACGGGCCATGATGCCCTGCCCGCCCTCCTCCACATAGCCATTGCCGCCCAGGCATTCCATGGCCTCCTGTGCAAAATGGCTGCCGCGCTTGCAGATCCAGAATTTGGCCGCCGGGGTTAACAGCCGGGCCATGACGGCTTCATACGCATCGCCAGGATGATCAAACGCACGGGCGAGGCGAATGGCCAGTGCGGTGGCGGCTTCCGATTCAAGCGCCAGATCGGCCAGCACATTGCGCATCAGCGGTTGATCAATCAGGCGCTTGCCAAAGGCTTGGCGCTGGCTGGTGTGGTTGAGCGCAATGCTCAGCGCCTGGCGCATCAGGCCGCAGGTGCCCAAGGCGCAGTCGAGCCGGGTCATCGTGCCCATCTCAAGGATTTGCTGGATGCCACGGCCCTCAACGCCCACCAGCCACGCGGTGGCCTGATCGAACTCGACTTCGGAACTGGCGTTGGCCTTGTTGCCGAGTTTGTCTTTGAGCCGCTGGATTCGGATGTTGTTCAGGGTGCCACTACCGGAGGGGTTTAAACCACTACCGGAGGGGTTTGCACCATTACCGGAGGGGTTAGCAAATTCAGGCAGGACGCGAGGCAGGAACAGGCAGGACAGGCCTGAATTGGTTTGCGCAAGAACCAGAAATGCATCACACATGGGAGCCGAGAAAAACCATTTGTGCCCAACCAGGCTGAACCGCTGACCCCAGGCATCGGTGCCCTCGGCAGTGGCTTGAGTGGTATTGGCCCGCACATCGGAGCCGCCCTGTTTTTCGGTCATTCCCATGCCCATGGTGACGCCCGGCTTTTGCGAGAACACTTTCAAAGCCGGGTCGTAGTCGCGGCTTATGAGCTTGGGCGCCCATTGCGCATAAATCTCGGCGTTGCTGCGCAATGCAGGTGTGACTGCATAGGTCATTGAGATCGGGCACAAGATTGACGGCTCAAGCTCGGTGAACAGCATGAAGCCTGCCGCGCGTGAAACGTGGGGCGAGGAAGCCTGCCCTGCCCAAGGGGTGCCATGCAGGCCAGCCCCGACCGCAACCGCCATCAGAGCGTGGTAGCTCGGGTGGAATTCCACCTCGTCCACGCGCCGCCCAGACCGGTCATGGCTGTGCAACTGGGGCGCATGCAGATTGGCCAGGCGGGCATGGGTTTGCATGTCGGCACTGCCCAGTGTGGCACCCAACGTCGACAGGCTGCTGGTGTCCAGTGCCGGTGCGTTGAATTTGAGCGCGTCCTGCAACGCCTGATTGCCCGTGAACAGGTTGTAATTGACCAGCGGATCTGGCTGGTTGAAGACTTCATGGGTAGCGTGCACGACATCTACTTTCAACAGGTGTCACGAGCGGACTTGACAATGCAGGCGCGCCGGTGCCAACGCTGGTCAGATTAACTTGACCAGTTGCTTGCCAAAGTTCTTTCCCTTCAACAAGCCCAGAAACGCCTCGGGCGCGGCTTCCAGACCCACAGCCACAGACTCGCGGGGCTTGAGCTTGCCGGTGGCAACCAGCGTGCCCAATTCGGTCAGGGCTTGCGGCCAGACTTCCATGTGCTCGCTGACAATAAATCCTTCTATCTTGAGGCGTTGCCACAAAATCAGCGCGGGCTGGGTCAAGGGTATGGGCGCGCCGTTGTAGCCGGCAATCATGCCGCACAAGGCGATGCGGCCAAAAGCATTCATGCGCAACAGCACCGCCTCCAGTACCATGCCACCGACGTTTTCAAAGTAGCCATCAATACCGCCGGGGCAGGCTTCTTTCAATGCCTTTGACAGGGATGCCGCGTCCTTGTGCAGCTTGTAGTCGATGCAGGCGTCAAAGCCCAGTTCTTCCACCACATATTTGCATTTGTCCGGCCCACCGGCAATGCCCACAGTGCGACAGCCGCGCGCTTTGGACAAAGCCCCAAAGGCACTGCCCACCGCACCACTGGCCGCGCTGATGACCATCGTTTCGCCCGCTTTGGGTGTGCAAATCTTCACCAGACCATACCAGGCCGTTACACCGGGCATGCCGACTGCGCCCAGATAGGCGCTTAAGGGGACGTGCGTCGTATCCACCTTTTTTAATGCACCTGGCTGCCCGGCATCAACCACACTGTATTCCTGCCAGCCGCCCATGCCGACGACTTTGTCACCGACTTTGTATCTTTCATTTTGCGATTCCACGACTTCACCGACCGTGCCGCCGCCCATGGTCTGGCCCAGTGCCTGCGGCGTGGCGTAGCTCTTGGTGTCGTTCATGCGCCCGCGCATATACGGGTCGAGGCTGAGAAAATGGTGGCGCACCAGAACCTGGCCTGCGGCCAGCGCCGGCGTTTGCGCAACAACCAGTTTGAAGTTGCTGGCCAAGGCCTCGCCCGTGGGGCGATTGTCAAGGTGGATTTGTCTGTTTTGGGGCATGGAGTTCTCCGGTGTGCCTGGATCGAAATGGTTGTGGAAATGGTGGTGGGAATGATCACGGTGAATTTGCAAGGTCAATCGGTAGAAATGATGTCGCTCGCAGCAGCGGATGCGCTGTCGCTTTTGCCACCTCGCCTCACATACTTGAAGGTGCCCGTGGCGTGAGCGCAGGCTTTGCCTTGTTCATCATAAATAGTAGCCTCGGTAAATGCCATGGTGCCCGTGCGATGCATCAAGTGACCTTTACAGAGAAGTTTCCCCCGGCAGGGCCGCATGAAGCTGGTCTTCATTTCTATGGTGACCACCCCCATGTCTGGCTGCACGCTGCGCGCCGCCGTTGCCATGGTGACATCAAGCAGCGTCATGACTGCGCCGCCATGGGTCACGTCGAAAGAATTCGTGTGCTCAGGTCGGGTGGCGTAGTTGATCTGTGATTGTCCGCCCTCAAACAAGGCCAGCTCAAAGCCCAGATGCGTGACAAACGGAATGTTGACGCCAAAGGTCATGGTAAATTTTCCGGGGTTTTTAGCCAGGGCAATTGCCGAAGCGATCAGCCGGTGACGATGCTGACGCCGCCATCAACCGCCAGGTACTGGCCTGTGATGTGTTTGCCCGCAGCCGACGCGAACAGCAGGGTAATGCCCTTCAGGTCTTCATCGTCGCCCAGCCGGTTAAGCGGAGCGGCAGACGCCATTTTTTCCTCGCCCAGCGTCTTGATCAAACCCTCAGCCATCTTGGTCATGAAGAAACCGGGGCAAATCGCGTTGACATTGATGTTGTATTGGCCCCATTCAGCCGCCAGCGCACGCGTGAAGTTGACCACCGCGCCCTTGGACGTGTTGTAGGCGATGGTTTTCATGCCCTGCGGATTGCCGTTAAGGCCTGCGATTGACGCAATATTGATGATGCGCCCGGATTTTTGGGGGATCATGCTGTGCTTGGCAA
>JANMVO010000168.1:0-3564 GCA_031392805.1 Rhodoferax sp.
ACCCAGAAAATCGTGCCGGCATAGCCGCCCCAGTAGTAATCGCCCTCGCTGCCGGGTGCGGAGGCCAGGCCATCGCTGGGGCGCACGGCAAAGCCAAGGCCAAAGGTGTACAGCGAGGGGAACAGCACGTTGCCGCCCGGCGTGGGTGCAATCGGAATGCGTGGCCCCAGGTGGTCTGTGGTCATCCAGCGCACCGTGGTACGCGACAAAATACGCTGGCCGTCCAGCACGCCGCCGTTGAGCATCATCTGGGCGAAGCGCAGGTAGTCAGGTGCCGTTGACACCCCGCCGGCACCACCAGAATCATTCCCGGGCAGTTTGGAGACATCAATCAGCTTGAAGGGCGTGCCGGTGGCCGGGTCTTTGTCAAACGAGGTGGCCAGGCGGGGCGTCTTAGGCGCTGGCACATAAAAGGCGGTATCCACCATGCCCAGCGGCTGGAAGAGGCGCTCGGCCATGAAGTCGCCCAGGCGCTTGCCAGACGCCGCCTCAATCACGCGGCCCAGCACATCGGTGGACAGGCTGTATTCCCACGCCGTGCCAGGTTGGCGCAGCAGCGGGATTTTCGACAGGCGATTGACCTGCTCATCAGGCGTCATGTCGCGGGCGTCGAAGTCGATGTTGCCGGGTTTGTAAAGCCCTGCCTTCGCCAGACCATCCTTCAACGTGGCATTGGGAGAAATTTCACCATAACCCAGGCCCGAGGTATGCCGCAGAAGATCCTGCACGGTCATGGGCCGGGCCGCCTCGGTGCCGGTGGCCGTCAGTGCGGTCAGTGCGCTCATCTCCTTGAAGGCCGGCAGGTACTTGGCGACGGGGTCAGAGAGCTGCAGCTTGCCGTCTTCCACCAGGATCATCGCCGCCACAGACGCCATGGGCTTGGTCATGGAGTAAATGCGAAACAGCGAGTCCATCGACATCGCGTCCCCCTTGGCTGCATCGCGCACGCCAAAGGCATTGGAGTAGACCACCTTGCCTTTGCGTGCGACCATGATGGTGACGCCGGGCAGGGCCTTGTCGGCAATCTCTTTGTTGAAGGCGGTGGTCAGCTTGTCCAGCCGCGCGGCCGACATGCCAACGTCTGCGGGGTTGGTGATCCGCACCGCAGAAAAAGAGGTGGGCGGCTGCAACTGGGCCAACGCAGGTGGGGCGCCAAGCAGTGCGGTGCCCAGAGCCACGCCCATAAAAAAAGCCAGCGCTGACACGGGTCGCGGGCGTCTGGCCAGCGCAATAACTTGACGTGGGAATGTCATGTTGAGTCTCCTTATGGATAGTAAAAGTTCGAGAAGCCACACTCATGGTAAGTGCAGGCACACAAAGTGCGGTGTCACCCACCTGACGCCAAGCGGGCTGGCCAAACCACCCGATGGGCGGCTTCAAACGGATTGATGGTCTGGCCGCGCCCGTGATGCCCAAAGCCTGAATGGCTTTGGGCGGGTTTGGCAATGTCGATGAGCCCGGTTTCCATGAGCCCGCAATGAACGGGGAAAGGACTGGCTTAGGCCTTCTTGATCCAGGCGCTGCACCAGCCCTTGCCAGCCACCTGCTTGCCGGCAAACAGCGGGCAGCCACCGGCAGCGTCAGCCGCCTTGCCCTGGTACAGCACGCAGTTTGTGCACATCTGGTCAGCCGCGTATTTGGGGAACTTGGTTTTGTCCACCTTGGTGGCGTCTGCCTTGTAGCCCAGCGCCGCTGCCTGCGCATCGCTCTCGGAAACCATGGCAGCTTGCGCCAGGGCGTGGCCCCCTAGCAGGGCAGCGCTGCCCAGGCTAAAGTGCACTATAAATTCGCGTCGTTGGGTCATGGGAACTTTCAGAGTTGTAAAAAAAATGGCGGGCAGTCCGTCGTTTAAGGCAATCCCGCGGGCCGTATTTTGTACTGTGGGCGCCGGCTTGGCGCAAGCCGGGCCTATATCCAGTGAAAGCAGTCAGGTGTTCACCGTGCGTGACGTCGGCCAAGCAGCAGTCCAAGACCAAAAACTGACGCATCGCCAATGCAATAATTGGGCATGCACCGCATCGTCGAACTTGGCACCTCAGGCTGGTCGCCTGCCGTCAGCTTTGAAGAGTCCCGGCGGATCGCGGGCGAGCTTGAACTTGGCAAAGTGATCTACCTGCCGCACCTGGGTTTTGAATTACTGGAAAGCGAAAAACGCTTTCTCGAACCGCGCTGGCTGTCGGGCACGCACAAAAACATCAGCTACGAGCCCGTGCGCGCGGCCGACACCGGCGGCGTGAGGGGTGCCTGCGGATCCCAGCAAGAGCTGATGGCACTGGCGGTGATGGTGCAACGCTTCGGCCGCGGCGCGCTGTCCCTGATTTGCGCCCTGTTCCCGGCTTACGCCACAAAACTGCAGGTAGCGCCGACCAGCTACCGGCCCGGCAATGTCGGCCAACGCAAACTGTCGCGCCGCAAAGACGACACCTTGCTGCATGTTGACGCCTTTCCGTCCCGGCCCAACCGGGGCGCCCGCATCCTGCGCGTGTTCAGCAATGTGCACCCCGGGGGCAGGCAGCGCATGTGGAAAATAGGCGACCTGTTCGAAGACACCGCGCGTGAATTTTCGCCGCGCGTCAAGTCGGCCCTGCCCGGCAGTGCGGCGCTGCTGCACGCGTTGCACGTCACCAAGTCGCGCCGCAGCGGCTACGACCACGTGATGCTCAAGCTGCACGACAGCATGAAGGGCGACCAGGCCTACCAGCAGCGCCCCAGCCATCTGGTGTTCGGCTTTGCGCCTGGCTCAACCTGGATCTGCTTTTCAGACCAGACCGCGCACGCGGCACTGTCCGGCCAGTACCTGTTCGAGCAGACATTTCACCTGCCCGTCAATGCCCTGTATTTTCCCGAGCGCTCCCCGCTGAAAGTGCTGGAGCGCTTGCGCGGGACCGTGCTGGTTTAACCGGTCAGGTGGCCGGGATGTTTTTCATGGATGCGCCGCCAGCCTGGTGTCGATGGCCAGCGCGGGCGCGTTATGCCGCCCGGCTCATGACCCAAGCGCCGCAGTCCAAAGCTGCGTGACCTGCCTGCATAGGACGTCCTTCAGGTACGCGCTGGTTATGGGCGTATCTTCGCGGCATTCAGGAACCGTGCCTTGATCACCGGGCATCAGTTGGCACGGAAAATGCTATTTAATTAGGAGCAGTTGATGCATATTGGACGCGGGCCATAGGTCTATTTGACCGCTAAAAAAGGCAAAACAGGTGCACCGGCCTGTCCAGCGCCAGTGCCGACCTGCCAGCCAGACAGCCAAGCCCAAATGCACTTCAAGAAGGGCGACATTGCGGCAAAACTTGCCAAGCGGCATGACCATCACCGCCGAAATCAAGGCCACGCAGCGAAGAGTGATTGGGTATTTTTGAATTGCAGTCAGGCTATCCTGAAAATCTGCCGGTCCGCTTGAAAACAGTTCAGCCGCAAGGCTGACGGTAGCCCGGCACCTGCGGGGCGGTGCACCTGGGCCCGCCCGCTTCAGCGCCAGCCGCGATGCCAGCCATGCTCAGCGTGACGCCAGCCCCAGCCCCAACGCGGGTGGTACTGCCACCCATAGCCCGGCGCTGGCAGGGC
>JANMVO010000205.1:0-18130 GCA_031392805.1 Rhodoferax sp.
TGGCATGGGGAGAACACGATGTGACGGCACAACCCGAAGCCATTGCCCGCACCTTAAGCGAGGGCCGTGCCGGCTGCCAAACCCATGTCGTGGCAGACGCTGGGCACTGGGTGCAGTATGAGCAGGCTGATGCCGTTAACCTTCTGCTGCTGGACTGGCTGGGTGCACCCCTGGAGTAACCAGACCTGGCCGTTGTGATTTTTTCGAACAGCATGGGAACTTTCGGGAAGCAAACTCTCTTGAGGCACACTTCAAGCACTGGTGAACTGCCAGACGGGCGCTAAATTGAAATGCACTCATCACCTTGCGTAAACGCATAGATCGGAAGAACCATGAATCATGTACGCGCCAATGGACTCGACTTCGCTTATATCGAAAAAGGGAGCGGGCCACCCGTCCTGCTGCTGCACGGTTTTCCCGATACAGCGAATACCTGGAACCACCAGATGCCGGCGCTGGCCGCAGCCGGATACCGCGCCGTCGCCCCGTATCTGCGCGGGTACTATCCAAGCGGGATTCCGCACGATGGTTTCTATGACAAAGCCACGCTCGCGACCGATATCGCCGAGTTGATCCGCGCGCTGGGCGGCGGCAAGCCGGTGCATCTGGTCGGGCAGGATTGGGGCGCGATCATCACGTACGCGGTGCTCGCGGCTTTCCCCGAACTCATCCGCCGCGCGGTCGTGATGGCGGTGCCGCATCCGGCACAGGTGGGCAAAAGCCTGCTGGACGCCAAGCACATCCAGCGCTCTTTTCATTGGTGGTTTTTCCAGCTGCCAGAGTTGCCCGAGAAGGCTCTGGTGGAGAACGATTTCGCGTTCATCGACTACCTATGGCGCTACTGGACCTCGCCGGGCTACCAGGATGCGGCGCACCTGATTGAGATCAAGGCCATGCTCGGCCAGCCCGGCGTACTCGCGGCGACGCTCGGCTATTACCGGGCCATGCTGGACCCAGGCAAAGGGGACCCCCGCCTGCAACAGACGCGGCTGCTTATGGACCGGCCGATCTCGGTGCCAACGCTTGCGCTGTGCGGCGGCGACGACCTGCGCGCCGAGCTGATGACCGATCAGGCACAGTATTTCTGTGGCGAATACGACTACCAGGCGGTTCCCGGCGCTGGCCATTTCCTGCACCGTGAGAAACCAGCCGAGGTGACGCGGCGCATCCTCGAATGGTTGGGTGCCCCATAGGCACCTTAAGAGAGTGGTTTCAAGTCCCGCATGTTTGTATGTGCGTTTAACGGATAAACCTAATTTCCTCAGTTAGACAGGCTGCAAAGTACCCGTTTTGATCGCCTGGTATTCCGAAAAAATACCCACTTCCAGATGCCGCTCAACTTGCGTCAGTCCCGCCGCGCTGAGAGTGGCCATCACTTGTTCGGGAGGGACACAGGCTTCTATGCTGTCCCAGTAATAGCGCCAGATCGTCGCGGTCTGTTTTTGCCTGGAAACAAATCCTGTCAACAGCGGTATCACGCCCCTCATGTAGCTTTTTAGCAGCCATTGCCCAAAACGGCTTTGCGCCCGCGTAATTTCGAGCAGGCATAGACGGCCACCGGGCTTCAACACCCGTTCAAACTCTGCAAACGCCACGCTCAGATCGCTGATATGGCGCAGTGCATAGCCCATGCTCAAAAAATCAAAATGGTTGTCGGGAAAGGGCAAGGATTCAGCCCGTCCCTCCATCAACACCATGGTCTTGGGCAGCTTGCTGGCAGCCATCATGCCAGGGCTGGGGTCGACCCCGGTGACCAGCGCGGGGTTGCCGGCCAAAATACAGGCTTGCGCTGCAACCAGCCCGGTTCCCACGCCCACATCAAGTACTTTCATGCCCGCTTTCAAACCGCCTCGGGTGAGTGCCTGACGCCGATAACGGGAACCGGATCCCCATGCCAGCATCGCCTCGATACGGTCGTAATCCGCTGCGGTATTGTCAAAAATCTCGCGCAGATAATCTTGCCGGTCCTGCTCGGTCTGGTAGTAATGGGTGAGCGGACGGTGTGGTGCATGCACCGCAGGGGGAGTTCTCGGGGCATTCATTTTGATATTTTCCGGTTAACGCGAAAGCACTTTGATGCTCCGGGGCGCTTGGCTTGCGGGCATGGCAGTTAAAACATGCCACCATTGATGGAAATGATCTGGCCGCTGATATAGGCCGCGCGTTCTGAGGCCAAAAAACCGACCAGATCAGCCACTTCTTCGGGCCGGCCGGCGCGTTTCATCGGGACCAGTTTGGCAATGGTTTCCGCATCAAAGTTGTTTTGGCTCATGGCTGTTGCGATGATGCCGGGCGCCACTGCATTGACGGTGATGCCGCGGCTGGCCACTTCCAGCGCGAGCGACTTGGTGGCGGAATGCAGCGCGCCTTTGGCTGCAGAGTAGTTCACCTGGCCGCGGTTGCCGGCCACAGCGGATACCGACGTGATATTGATGATGCGGCCCCAGCGCGTGCGGATCATCGGCATCATCAAAGGCTGGGTGACATGGAAAAAACCGTTCAACGACACGTCAATCACGCTCTGCCATTGGGCTGGCTGCATTGCGGGAAACACGGCATCGTCGTGAATGCCAGCGTTGTTGACCAGGACCTGAATCGGACCCTGCGCCAACACGGATTGCAGTGCGTCTGACGTGGCGGGCGCATCGGTCACGTCAAATGCCACCGCCTGCGCCTGACCGCCTTCAGCGACGATGCTGGCCACCAGGGCCTGCGCCGTGGCCAAGTTGCTGTTGGCATGAACAATGACGCTGAAGCCGTCGGCCGCCAGGCGCCTGCTGATGGCCGAACCGATGCCGCCACTGCCGCCGGTAACGAGTGCGCGTTTAAGGAGAATGGTCATGGCAATGCCCTTCCTGGGCTGGAGGCCGCGTTGCCAGCAGATGGCTTGGGTGCGAGGCCGCCCGCATCGAGCACCACAATCGCCCGCCCGCTGAGCAGGGTTCGCGCGCCATCCTGCACCGTGAAGCTGTAAAGCACGGTGTTGGCATCTCCGGCAATCCGTTCTGCGCTGACCGTCAGCGGTCCGGCCACAGTGTCAAGCCGTTCGACGAACAGGTTAACGCTGCGCACGCTGGCCAGATAGCCGCTGCGGGCTGGTAGGCCGTCGACGGCGCTTTGACCGCCCCGGCTTTCGGCTACCAGCGAGCCGTGCACGGCCATCGCTTGCGCTGCATATTCAACGCCACAGGCCGCGCCCAGCCGGCCATAGGCCCGCAGCGGATGATCAGGCGTGCGATGGCTTCTGGTCTGGCAACTGATGTGCTCGCCGTCCCAGGCTGTGACGGAGTCGAGCAGGCACATGCTCCCCTGGTGCGGAATGCGGCGTGCAATCTCGTGGTGCGCCAGCGTGCCAGGGGCGTTGGGCGGCATGGACATCAGTCAGCGCAGCTTCGGCACACTACCGGCATGGTGACACCTGAACGCTCAGTTGCTGGCCTTCCAGGTAATCAAGCACAACCGTGCCAGCACCCTCCATCGCCACGCTGCGAATCAGTGGCAGGCAACGCGCGGCAGGAATGCCCTTTCGGACTTGCTCGAAGGCGCGGTCGTCCATGCAGTCTGCTGGCGCAGCCGTCAGGCAGGCCGATGGGCTCAGCGTCCACTGGGCCTGGCTGCGGTCACTGCGCTGGGGTGCCAGCACCAGAGCCACTCCAAAAGTGTCCGGAACGGGCCGTACGCTTAGCAGTGGCTCGGGATAGTCGGTGTCGTAGGCGACCAGCAAAACTGCCGCATTCTCGAAGACCACCTGCGTCATCGCTTCCAGCAGACCGGCCGAAAAACTGGCATCGCGCGCGCACAGTACCGACGAGCTGGCCATGGCGCCACTGCAAATGCTCCAGTACCCTGAAGCGGCGTTGTGCACCGAGTTGTGAAACCGGGTGGGTGAGATCAGCCGGTCGCCGGACGCCAGCGCGCTGCAAATTTCATGGCAGTTGACGGCGTCGCCGCTGGACGATGTAAAAACCGAACGCAGGGCATTCGCCTGCAGGCCCGAGGCCGCTACAGCTTCCTGGCCGACGGCCAGCGAGACCTTGACCACGGCGCCCGCGCGGCGCCGCTCGGCTGGTGGCAAGTCCATGGGCAACGGCAGGAGGCATCGGCGGGCCTGGTAGGGCAAGCTGGCGTCAAGGCACTGACGCCCCAGCGCCCAGCTGGACAGACCGGGGCCGAGCAGGCCGATACCTTCGACAAACACCGTGAGGGGTTTGGCGCAATGGACAGAGTGCTGCGTCATTTTTTGACTTTAACCGGCCCGGCCGAAAATCAGGCTGCAATTGGTGCCGCCAAAACCGAATGAATTGCTCAACACGCGGCTGACTTGCAATTCGCGGTTGTCCAGCAGGTAATTCAAAGGCAGCGCCGGGTCCAGCTGCTGCGTATTCAAGCCACCCGGCAACAGGCCGTGTTGAAGGGCCAGCGCGCAAATCACCGCCTCCATGCCGCCCGCCGCACCCAGCGTGTGTCCGGTAGCACCCTTGGTGGAGCTGCAAAGTGTATTAGAACCAAATACCGCTGCAACGGCGCGGTTTTCGGCCGCGTCGTTGCTTTGCGTGGCGGTGCCATGCAGGTTGATGTACTCAATATCAGCCGCATCGAGTTGGGCCGTTCTCAAGGCATCCTGCATGGCCATGCGTGCGCCCAGTCCTTCAGGGTGGGGTGAGGACATGTGGTGGGCATCGCTCGATTCTCCCACCCCCAGCAGCAACACGGCATTCCCGTCCAGATGTTCCGGCACGCGTTCCAGCAGGGCGAACGCCGCCGCTTCACCAATGGAAATGCCGTCGCGTGCAACGTCAAAGGGGCGGCAGGCCTGGCTGGAAACCAGGCCCAGGGAATTGAAGCCATACAAGGTTGTCAGACACAGCGAATCAACGCCGCCCACCACGGCCGCATCAATCAGTCCCGCTGCCATCATTCGACGGGCCGAGGCAAATACCTTGGCGCTTGATGAGCAGGCCGATGACACCGCGACGGCGGGACCGCTCAGGCCAAAATAGTGCCGCGTGAAATCGGCCACTGAAAAAGTATTGTGCGTGGTGGCATAAATAAAATCGGCTGGCAAGGCACCCGTCTCCGGGTCGCGCCGACGGTAAGCCAATTCGGTCTGCAAGATGCCTGAGGTGCTGGTGCCGATGAAGACGCCGATGCGCTGGCGTCCCAGGCGCGCTGCCAAGGCCTGCACGGCAAGGTCAAAATTGTCATGCCGCAGTCCGAGCTGGGCCAGCCGGTTGTTGCGGCAATCGAAGGCCTTCAGGTCGGGGCGCAACACTTCACTGTCAACCCCATCGACGGCACCGATCCAGGTGGCCAGCTCGGCCGAATCGAAATCACAGGGTTTCAGGCCACTGCGCTGCGCCCGCAATGAGGCCAGCGTCGCGCCCAGGCCCCGACCGATGCAACTGGTGGCGGTGAAATGCGATAGCAGAAGGGGTGGCACGGTTACTGTCGGCAAGTTTTTTTGATTGCGCCATCTTAGCAAACAGGGCGCAATGTGATCCGCTTGATCGGGCTGATCATGAGGCGGGCGGCAGCCGGGCCACGAGCAGCACATTGGCAAACGGCGTACCTTGACTCATGGCCCGTGCTTCCACCACAAAGCCAAGTTTTTGCAGCGCCGTTTTCCACGCAGCCAGGGGACGGCAGTACAGCGTGCCCAGGCGGTGGCCGCGCAGGCGGGTCACTGCATGGTCAACCCAGTTACTGATGGCAAAGGGCAGGCCGGCGGCGGCGTCACCCACACGCAGCAGCAGCACGCCGCCCGGCGCCAGTGACTGGCGCACGCGCTGCAACACGTCATCTTGCGCGGCAAACGGGACGTAATGCAAAACATCAAGAATCACCACCGCATCGGTTTGGCCGAAGTCGCTGCTGCACATGTCTGCCTGCACAAACTCGGCTTGGCCCGCATTGACGGCTTGGGCCAGGGCGCGCTCTGCCCGCGTGACGTCGCGGGCCATCAGCTCGATGCCCCGCACCAGGCAGGCCTGCGGGGTGGCGGGCCAGGCGGCGGGCCACTCGCCGAGTGCTGCCGACGCCTGCGCGGCGAGCAGCCATGAGGTCAGCAGGCCCTGGCCGCAGCCGATGTCGAGGATACGCGCGCGGCCCACCAGCAGGCCCGCAGTCAGCAAATGGACAAACACGGGGTCGCCACCAAGCTTGCCGCAGGCAAAATGCCAGGCCAGGGTGCCGGACGATTTGTAGGGCGCCGCAGCCCGCGAAATCAAGTGTTTGACGAAGGCGGTAGCGCTGAGGTTCATGGCAGGGCGTCGCGCAGCGTGCCTGGGCGCAATCCGGCCTGCGACTGCGCCGGGTAACACATGGACAGCCATGCAGCCAGCCCCCCCAGCACGAGCCCCGCCGCGACGTCTACAGCCACGTGCTGGCGTACGGCCAGCGTGGAGTAGATGATTCCGATACACCAGGTCCAGTTAAGCATGAGTATCCACATCGGTCCGCCGAAGCGACGCAGCAGGTGATGGAACCAGAACCCCGAAAAAAAAGCTGTGGCGACATGCAGGGAAGGGCAGGCATTGCCCGAGGCATCAATGTTTTTGAGCAAATCCATGTCAGGATACTGGGACCAGTTGATATCGGGCGCGGGCGCGGCGGTGGGCCAAAAATAAAAAATGGACAAGCCGATCACGCACATCAACGTCATGGACAGCCCATACAGCAAGAGCTCACGCCGCGTCCCAAAAAAGGCCGGCAGTATCGAAACATAGACCCACAGTGACACGTACAGCGGCAGGGCCAGGGGCTCAAAGCCAATCAGGCGATCCAGCGCGGTGACAGGCATCAGCGTCGTTGGGTAGGCCGGATGTCTGAGCAAATAGAAGTAAGCAGCAAAAAATACGCTGATGAAAACCGTCGTCACGGTACTTTTCAAAACCAGGTGTCTGGGGATCACTGCAGCAGCCTGACGGTACCAAGACATCTTCTGACTGACACAGGGGTAGGTCATGACAGTGCGTGGCGCAACGTGACCGGACGCAGGCGGGCCGCTTTTGCGGCTTCAAGTACGGCCGGCAGCACTTCCAGAATTACCGGGACGCCACTGGCTGTGCGTGCCGCATGGCCATCGTGCAGCAGCAATATCGCGCCCGCTCGCAGGCCGCGCTGCAGTCGGACTTTAACGCGCTCTGCATCTGCGACCCGGGTGTCGAAACCGCGTGCTGACCAAGTGGCGAGCCTTAGCCCCATCCGATTGAGCACCGGGTCCAGAAAAGGGTTGCGCAGGCCGGCCGGGGCACGGAAGAACAGGGGACGCTGCCCGCAAATCTCGGCGAGCGTGTCTTGTGCCGCCTGCAATTCATGCCTCAGGCCACGCGGGCCCATCAGTGAAAAATAATGCCGATGCCGCTGGCTATGGTTCTCGACGGCGTGCCCGCGACGCACGATCTCCCGACATAAATCTGGGTAGCGCACGGCTTGATCCCCGATGCAGAAAAAGGTGGCCCGCACGGCATGGCTATCGAGTATGTCGAGCACCTGCGGGGTGACGAGGGGATCGGGTCCATCGTCGATGGTCAGGGCGATTTCATTTCTGGCCGTAGCAGGCGCGGGCAGCCGAGTCCAGTTCGGACCCAGCCAGTGGCTGCGCGGCCACAGGCCGATGGCGGTGACCAACAGGTGATTGGCAACCACGGCGCCCAGCGCCCAGTGCCACTGCGCCGGGGCCATGATGAGGGCAGCCGCAGCCAGCAAATGCAGCGCGAGAGATGCGCGAATCAAGACGGTGGGTTGCCAGCGCGAATCAGGCATGGGGTGGCCGGGCAAAAATTGCGGCATAAATCAGCGCCAAGATGACGCCCGGTGCCACCGTGGCCCCCATGGCCTGCAGAATGACAACATCGGAGAACGCCAGCAGGCCAAACCCGGCGACGGTGGTGAGGTTGGCCAATAGCATGGAGGCCAGCGTGCTGGGCGCGACGGGCGTAGCGGACATATTGGGTGTGCTGGGCAAATTGGGCGTATTGGGATCAGGACGGTCAAAAAACAGCGCGTAGTTCGAACCCACTGCAACCACCAGCAGCAAGCCCACCAGATGCAGAATAATCAGTTGCTGGCCCAGCAGAGCCAGCCCGGCGGTAACGGTGATGACGGCGGCCATCAACGGCGCGATGATTCGCAAAACGCGCATGGGCGAGCGAAAAACCACCAGCAGCAATCCGACAATCGCGACCAACCCGCCGAGCGACAACACGGTGGCCTCGTGCAGGTAGCCTGAATACAGCCGGTCCGATTCGGTCGTCATGTCGACAAACAGCACATCTGTCAAATTCGAAGCAGTCAGCGCCGCGCGAATTTTAGTGGCGTTGATGCCGCCGCCCTCAGGTGCGGTCAGTGGCAACAAGGCGCTCCAATGCTGATCCTTTTCAATCAGCAGGGCCTGAAGCGCCATCGCCATGGACGTCTGCTCCAGGTCGGACGCCTGTAGCAAAGGCTGGGTCCGGGCGGCGGCAACATCGGCAAGAAATGGTGCGAACAGTGCTGCCCCGACCGGCAGGCCCTGAACTGCTTGCGCAAGACGGGCTTCCAGCGCGTCGGGCGGGGGCAGGCTGGCCTGTCGCGCGCGCTGTGTCGCTGTGCTGGGGAGATAGCGGCTGGGGCTTTCAAATCTGGCGAGATCGCCCTGATCAACCTGCGATTGCAGCAGCGTGGAAACCTGCTCGGAGGAGCGCAGCACCGCCTCCCGGCTGGCACCCGATACCACCACCAGATAGCGCACATCTGGCGCGCCCATGTCGGCGCGCAGACGGGCGTCAAGCGCCACGTCAGCTTGCGACACCGGACTCAGGGAAGAAATCTTGTCATTCTGCAAACTGGCGCGGTTCTGGACCAGCACCGCGCACGCCGCCAGCACCACCGCAGCCGCCACCCAGCGCAGTGCGGCGGCGCGCTGCACCCAGCGGGTCAGCACAGCGCCGATAGCAGATACATCATGAATACGAAACTTTGCCGGCAGCAAATACGGCAGCACGAAACGGGTCACCGCAGCAGCGGCTGCCAGCCCGGCAATGGCATAAGCCCCAAGTTGCGCAAGCCCCGGAAAACCCGACAGAAGCAGCGAAGCAAAGCCAAAGACCGAGGTCAGCACGCCCAGGCGGACAGTCGGCCAGAAGTGCTTGACCCAATTTTTGGGGTCTGAGTCACCCTGCTCTGATTGCACAAACAGGTAGATGGAATAATCTACCGCCTCGCCAATCAGCGCCGTGCCGAATCCCAAGGTGATCCCATGCACTGCGCCAAACCCCACACTGACTGCTGCAATACCTGCCAGCGCACCGCTGATGACCGGAAGCAAGCCCAGGGCAAGTGCAGTCACGGAGCGATAAACCACCAACAGCAGCGTTGCGATGAGCGCGATACTGATGATGGTCAGGCGGCTGACCTGGCTCTGGATGGTGTTGCGTGACGTCACCGAAAACACGCCGGGCCCGGCCATCACGAGTCTTGCGGCAGGGGTAGCGCTGGCGGCAGTCTCAAACGCCTGCCGGATGGCGGCCATAGCCCGTTCCTGGGCATCGGTATCGGAGCCCGCTGCGCGTGTTTGCATCAGCAGCAAGGCGCGCTTGCCGTCACGTGATGCCCAGGCACCATCCACCAATGTGGGCTGGCCAATGTTGCCTGGCTGATCAAGCAACTGCAGCATTTCACCCGTTGGATCGCGTGGCAGCAGGGATTTGACCAGCAGCCCGGCTGGCGACGCGAGCAACTCGATACTGTCGTTGAAGGCGGCGTGCAAGCCGGCCGAGCTGAAGCGCGCCGGTGTGACTGCAGGGCTGAGCAGGTACCGATTGTTGAAAAGGAAGCTTCGGTCGCGCTCGTTGTTCACAGGCGCACCATTGTTCACGGTGACAAAAGCAGTGTCAGCGCGCAACTGGCGGGCGATTTGCCGGGACAGCCGGGCGCGGGTGGGCGCATCGGTGCCTTCAATGCCGACCAGAATCAGTCGGGAAGCCAGACCGTCACGCAACTGATCCATGAGCAGTTGCTGCTCTGGCGTGGGCGTGCGTGGCAAAAATGCCGACAGGTCGGTGGTGAATTGGGTGCGGGCGATCACAACCCCGCACAACAGCAGAACTGCCAGCCAGATCCAGACCGGCAGCAACTGGCGCCGCAAGAACCGCCGCATCATGGCGGGGCCAGCGGGGCTATGAGCATTACCGAACGGTCTTTGTCGGCCTGTTCAACGTCAATCGACTTCACTTCGGCGTGGCTGCCGCCAATTCGGATGCGCTGCACCACATCCAGCATTTTGGCATCGATCGGTCGCAAGTTCAGCGTCCAGCGCTCTTCAGAGCCTTCCAGGTCCAGGTTGTAAATGCGTTTGAGCGCGACCGTGTCGCCGGCCAGCGTGCCGCGTATGCTTTCGGTGAAGGCGACCAGTTCCGGATAGTCCTGCAGGCGCAGCAACATGCGGCGTTTGCCGCGCTCCACAGTGAGGGTGCCGTTTTCAATCAGCAGGGACTCGGGCTTGGGTTTGAGCGTGCGTTTTTCCAGCCGGCCCGGCGCGGTGTAGTGCAGCTCGCCGGACGATTCCACCGGTTTGTCGAGCATGGCAATGTATTTTGTTTCGACAAAGCTGGCGTGGCCCGATTTGTTCTGGGCCAGGCCCTGCATCAATTGCGCCAAATCCCAGGCGGCTTGAACCGGGGTGCAGCACAGGCTCAGCAGCAGGCCGACGCCTGCCAGCCAAGCCCGCAGGGCTTGTTTCATCAGGTGGCACGCATCATTCATGGGACGGGACCGGGGGTTGCAACTGGCAGCGGCTTGCCCGCCTGCCAGAAGTCAAAAAAGTTAAACCAATTGTAGGGAGCCGCACGGCAGTATTGCTCCAACAGTTGCGCGTATCGCGCCATCGCGGCCTGCACTGCGGCGTCGCGACCCCCTGTAGTGACGCTGGAAAAATCGGCCAGCGTCTCAAAATGGATATCGTAGCGATTGTTGCCACCATAGAGTCCGACCATGAACAGCACCGGGCGCCGCAAAATGGCAGCCATGCGAAACGGGCCGACGGGGAATTCCGCTGTCTCACCGAGAAACGGTACTGGGCGGGTTGTGTCCGTGTTCAGGCGGCGGTCGGCCAGCATGCCGACGACACTGCCGGCCTCGAGCAGTTCATGCACCTTGAGCATCGAATCGGCATGGCCCAGTGAGACGATGTCCTGCCGCGCCGCAGGATTGATGGCGTTCAGGGCTGCATTGAGTTTGCGCGCGTTTTCCTCATACATCACCATCACCACACGCAGGCCAGGTTGCCGGCGACCCACAGCGCGCAGCACTTCAAAGCTGCCGACATGGGCTCCCATCAAAAAGACACCCTTGCGTGCAGCGGTCAACTCTGCCACCAGCTGCTCCTGATGAATCCGGATGTCGAACAGGTTGAAGCGGTCATTGACCAAGTAAACCCGGTCATGAATGCTTGATGCAAAGCTCAGAAAATGCCTGAAAACAGGCCGCCATCCGACCCGTCCAGTGCCGGGAACGCCCAGCACACGGCGCAGGTAATCCCGGGAGGCCCGGCGCGCTGCGACGTTGGCAACCAGAAAATAAGCGGCGATGCCGTAAAGCACAAAGCGGCCCGCGCTGCGGCCCAGACGCAGCGAAATCCAGGTCATCACACGCAGCATCAGCATGTTGCTGCGTTCCGGGCGCGTGCGCCAGGTAGCCTGGGTGTTCGGGACGCGGTTCGCGGTCATGCCAAGTGAAGGCGAGCCTTCCTTCGGGTGTTCGGACCAAGGGCTCATGGCGCACTTTCGAAGACAAAAGTGCCGGTCGCTATCTGGCGCCCGCTACTGGCGATGACAAAGCGAGTCTGGCCCTGGTCGCTGCCAGTGCAGGAAATGCTCAGCGTTTCTCCGGGCTGCACCGGGCTGAGGAATTTAGCCGAGGCAATCTGGCAACGCATTGCTGGTCCGGACGCTGTTCTTTCACCCAAAGCCTGGCGGGCCTGCGCCGCCACATGCAGCGCCGCGTCAAGCAGCAACACTCCCGGCACAATCGGTCGGCCCGGAAAGTGCCCGGCAAAGGCTGGGTGATCGGTGGCAATGGTCAAGAGGGTCACACCCCGCATGGCGGCTACCTTCATGGCCTTAGCGCTGCCTGATGCAATTGCGCCAGCGCCTGGAGTGCTTCGCGTGGCAGTTTGCCGGTGCTGTTGCGCGGCAGGGATGCCAGCATCACAAGGGGGCGTGGCAGGAAAGTGGCGTCAATCCGGTCTTTCAGCGCCGCTTGCAGTGAAGCGGCAGTCATGCCAGGTGCCACTGCAAAAGCCATCAGGCGCACCACGGTGTCGCGGTTGCCGTCATCCGGCATGAAAAATGTGCCATCCAGCACGCCAGCAATGCTGCCTAGCTGGTGGTTGAGATACGCCAGCGAGTTGCGCTTGCCGGCGATGTTGATAAGGTCGTCCATGCGTCCGTGCAGCAAAAAACGCCGGTTATCGATGCATTCCAGCACATCGTTCATGGGCACCGCCTGCCCCACGTGACCACCACTGGCCCATAGGCGACCGTCGTGCGGCGTCAGGGTGACATCGGGAAACAACTCCCATTCAGCGGTCTGGGTGCTTCGCCTTGAAGCGATCTGTCCGGTTTCGGTGGCACCGTAAATCTCGAACAGCGGCGCTGCAAAACGGGACTCGCAGTTTTGCGCCAATTGCGGCGGCAGCGGTGCCGTGGCCGAAAGTACCAGGTCCAGTTGTGGCAGTTCGACGACAGAGTTGAGCAACACCCGCAGATGCACCGGGGTGGTGACCAGCATGCGGGGCCGGGGAACGGCCTGGATGGCGGTGACAATATCGACCGGGTAAAACGGTTGACCAGCGTACATTGCCGAGCCACTCTGCAGCGCCATCAGCAGGGTTGATTCAAAACCGTACATGTGCTGCGGTGGCACCGTGCCGACGATGTTGCAGGGCCAGTCAGCACTTAGCCCAAGTCGCCGTGCTTCAGCGCGTGCGCTTTGCACCAGGGAGCCCCAGGTTTTGCGGTGCGCCAGCGGCATGCCGGTCGAGCCCGAGGTGAATACATCGGCGACCGGTTGATTGGCTGGCAGGCAGGGAACGCTGCAGGGTGCCTGCGAATCTACATCCACCGGAGCATTGGCAAACGCGTGCTGGTAGTCAAAGCCGGGCAAGTCAATCGCACTCGGACTGTCGGCAAGGCAAAACACATCGGGTGCCAGGACTTTTAGCTGACGCACCATTTCCGGTGTGTGAGTGGGAGGCAGCAGGCTGATTTTGTTTGTCAGCAGTGCTGCCCCCAGACCCACCGCGAAGTGATAGCGGTCAATGCAGGCGTTGAGCATGTACTGGCTGGCTGGCAGCGCTGCGCCCAGATGCCGGACGTCAGCGAGAAACTGGCGCACGGTGATGCTTTCCCCGCAGCGCCAGGCCAGCCTGTCGTCACAACTGTGGTGGGAGAGGAGTGGGTATGCAGTCATGGAAGAACGCGGTCTTTCAGGACGCTGGTGGCGGCCCGCCGGAACTGGCCTGCCGGTAGGCGCGAATCGCCTCCAGTGGCCCGACCCGGTCGGACGGCGCGAGCAGGCTCAAGCGCGCCACGTACTCTGCTGTAAACATAAGGAGCAGCAGGGGCAGGTTCAGCAGATTGGCAAAAACCGACCAGGTGGCCACCGGCGCCAGCCAGAACAGCAGCACCGATACACCGGTCATGGCGCTGAAATACAGCGTCCATCCCCAAGTGACCTGGCGGGTGTAGCGGACCAACGCAGGCGACAGCGGGCCATGCACGATGGCCGCAAATCGGGAGACGATGGGTAACTGGCCCGCGCGCAAGGTGCGGCCGAAAACCAGGCCGAGCAGGGCCTGCATGCCGGCATGCTGCAGCAGAAAAACCCAGTTACAGTGCTCTACCAGCCAGCCGCCCAAGCCATACAAGGCGGCTGCGCTCGCCACAAACAGCAACAGCATCCACGGCCGCTGAGGTGATCGCCAGGCCAACGACAGAGTCAGCGCGGCCAATGGTGCCAAGGCCACTGCGGCGTCAAGCAGGCCGGGGCTGGGGTCTGCCGCTGCCAGATGTGCGAGGAGCGCGTAGGCAAGACAGAAGGCAGCAATGGCAAACCAGCGGGCAAGGCACACCAGCGTTGCCGTCAAACCGGGTTTCACTTTGTTCTATGCCGCGCGATGTGTTCGCTCAGGCTGCGCAGCGACTTGAAGGTGGCCGTGTTGTCCTCGTCGCCTGCACGAAGTTGCAGTCCGTAGCGTTTGGATACCACCAGTGCGATTTCAAGGATATCGATTGAATCCAGGCCCAAGCCGTCGCCATACAGGGCATCGTCGGGCTGGATGTCGGCGGCGGCTACTTCCAGGTTGAGAGAAGAGACGAGCAGTTCGGCGACTTCATACAACAGCACAGCATCGGCGGCAGGCGTGCCAGAAGGGTTTGAAATAGATTCAGAGATGGTTGGCATGCGTGTTGTTTTTCAGGATGTCAGGGATGCAGCAACGGGGCTTTGCGGACACAGGGTTCGGGGATGCATTGATGGTAACTGACATTGCCTGTCTGCACCCACTCCGCTTTGGGCGAATTGCGGGCCATAGATGTCGCCGTCGACGTCGCCGTACACCTCGTCACAAGTCAGCCGCAATCGAAACGAAACGTACGCAACGGGCGCCAAACCCGACTCCCGCCGACTCCGCCCGCCTCCACCCGTCTTTTTCCTACAGCATTACCAACGCCTGTCCGACACCATGCTCTGGCGCAAAGGCAGATGATTCAATTAAACAACTTCAGGAACTTACCATGGGAACTTATGCTGCCACCACAGAAGAGTTGGCGCGCGCGCGGTTCAACTTTGATCCGCAAACATCACAAGCCAGCGTCAGCGCCGTGTCATGGGGTGCCATCCTGGCGGGTGCGGCGGCAGCGGCGGCGCTGTCACTGATTCTTTTGATGCTGGGCATTGGCCTGGGACTGTCTTCAGTTTCGCCGTGGGCGCAAGTCGGTGCCAGCGCCCTCATGTTTGGTGTATCAACCATCCTATGGATCACCTTTACCCAACTGGTGGCCTCCGCCATGGGTGGCTACCTGGCCGGGCGGCTGAGGACGAAATGGACAAGCGCGCATGCCGATGAGGTTTATTTTCGTGACACCGCCCACGGGTTTCTCGCGTGGGCCATTGCGTCTCTGGCCACCGCCGCGCTGCTGACCTCGGTGATTGGCTCCATTGTCGGCAGTGGCATTCAGGCCGGGGCATCGGTTGCCGGCGGCATCGCCACCACAGGGGTTGCCGCTGGCGCAAGCGCAGCCATTTCAGCCGGGTCTGACATGACAAAGCCTGACGCTGAGAGTGGGCCCATGGGGTACTTCATCGATTCCCTGTTTCGCCGCGACATCAGTTCAACCGGTGCTGCGCCAGCCCCGCCCGGAACTGCAGCATCTGTGTCGGAGGTGTCCCGCATTTTCATGGGCAGCATTCGCACTGGCGTCTTGCCTGCGGACGATATTCGGTATTTGGGCCAGTTGGTTGCGCTACGCACAGGCTTAAGCCAAGTGGACGCGGAAAAGCGTGTGACCGACACCTATGCCCGGGCTCAGGCACATCTGAACGAGGCGAAGGCTTCCGCCAAAGATGCCGCTGACAAGGCCCGCAAGGCATCGGCTTACGGCGCGCTGTGGCTGTTCATCTCGCTCCTCACCGGCGCATTCATGGCCAGCCTGAGTGCAACTTATGGGGGTCGCAGGCGCGACGCCTGACCGCCATGCCCATTCAATCCGCTTGTTAAAGGAGATCGCCATGCGCTCATTGTTTCTGCTATTTCTCGGTATTCCGATTCCCATCATTATTCTCATTGCCCTGTTTGTGCGCTGAAAAGGAGCGGCCATGAAAACCGTTACCCAAAGCAGCCCCGAGCTGACCCAGCTTTGCAAATTGATCGAAAACATTCCGGTGGGCATGTTGACCAGTCTGGACACCAGCGGGGCACTGGTGAGCCGACCCATGTCGACGCTGGAGATGGACGTCAATGGCGCGTTCTGGTTTTTTACTGACGTGCGTTCGTCCAAAGTCGATGCACTGCGCGTGCTCAATCTGAGCTTTGCCGATTCGGCGCATGCCAGCTACATCTCGCTTTCTGGCCACGGTGAGTTGAATACCGACCGCATTCACATTGAGCAGTTGTGGACTCCGTTTGCCAAGTCATGGTTTCCGGAGGGACCGGAGTCCCCGACGCTGGCACTGTTGAAGTTTGTGCCTGACACCGCCGAGTATTGGGATGCGCCGCACAGCAAGATGGTTCGCATGGCCGCTATGGCCGCGTCTGTGGTGGCGGGCAAACCCCTCGGACTGGGTGAACATGACACCCTGATCGGGCTGTCCGCACAAACACCCATGGCGCGCTCCGGATGAACGGCATGGCGGCAGAGCCACGCCCACAGCGGCGCTGGCAATTTGCCGCCGCCGCAGCGTTGGCCCTGGCCGCTGGTGTCGCCTTGGGCGAGTGGCTGGGTTGGCCATTCCTGTTTTCGCCGTTGCAAACCTTGCTGTCGGAAAAACTTGGGCGCAGGGTGAGTTTCGCAGCCCAGGATGAGGCGGCGATCTCCAAGGCGAAAGATTTTCAAATTCGTTTTTTGGGTGGTGTGCGGCTTCACGCATCGCATCTGAAGATCGCCGCGCCAGCGTGGAGCACAGCGTTGAACCTGATCAGCGCCAGCGATGTGACGCTTGAAATGCGCTATGTCGACCTGTGGCGCGCGTATCGTGGTCAACGTTTGCGAATCCAGCGCTTGCAAGCCGCTGCACTGGAAGGCGATCTGGAGCGGCGTGCCGATGGCAGTGCTTCCTGGCAATTTGGCGCAGCACCAGTCACTGGCAATGCGCAGCCCCCGCCCTTGTTAGGCAGATTGCAGGTGGCCCAGGGCGTGTTGCGATACAACGATGCGCTACTGGCCGTCAATCTTGACGCCCACCTGTCAATTGCCAATGGCGCGTCGTCATTCTCGGCTGACCCGGCTGCCAATATTTTGCAGATGAGCGCCACTGGTCATTACCGCAAGCAGCCTTTGAAAATCGAATTGTTGTCTTCGGGAGCCCTGCCATGGGAGGCTGATGCAGCGCAGTCAACTCCCGTTGGCTTGACGCTGAACGCCAGAGTCGGGCGTGCCAGCCTGAATTTCAACGGCAGTTCGGTCGATTTGCAGCATCTGGGTGGTCTCAGCGGTCGTTTCCGTGTGACCGGCCCGTCCCTGGCCGCAGTGGGCGATCCTTTGGGGGTCACGCTGCCAACCACCTCGGCCTTTCGTACCGACGGCAGGGTTGTCAGGCAAGGCGACATCTGGCGCATCGTGATCGACGACGCCATCGTCGGTGCCAGCCGTCTCAGTGGGGCTTTCACTTACGAGGCGGCGCGCGCGGTGCCCATGCTCTCGGGGCACCTCCGTGGCAGCCGTTTGATGCTGGTTGACCTGGGCCCGGTCGTGGGAACCACGCCCAAATCAGCCGTGACGGCAACGCCAGGCGACGCTGGCCAAGGCAAGAAGCAGAGCCCGGGTAAAGTGTTGCCCGGGCGCCCTTTTGACCTCGCGACCCTGCGCAAGATGGATGCCAATGTTCTGATAGACATTGCCGATGTGGACCTCAACACCCGCATTCTGGAGCCGCTGCACCCGCTGCATGCCCACCTTGAATTAAAGGGCGGCGTGCTGACGCTGCGCGACATTGACGCGCGCACGGCCGACGGGCAATTGAAAGGCGACCTGGCGCTGGATGGTCGCGCTGCCAGCGCGTTGTGGACTGCAAACGTACGCTGGGACGGCGTGCGGCTGGAACGCTGGGTTCACCAGACGCGTGCCGCCGGGGTGCCGCCTTTTGTATCGGGCCGGCTGAACGGGCGGGCAAATTTGCAGGGTCAGGGGCGCTCCACCGCTGAAATACTGGCCACGCTCAAAGGCTCTGCCCGCACAGAACTTCGCGATGGCGCGGTATCGCACCTTCTGGTTGAAGCCGGAGGCCTGGATGTGGCGCAGGCTCTGGGCGTGCTGTTCAAGGGCGATGATGCCTTGCCGGTGCAATGCGCGGTAGCCGATTTGGTGGCGCAAGGCGGGCTGTTTCGCCCGCGCGTGATGGTTGTGGACACCACGGATTCTGCTGTCTGGATTGA
>JANMVO010000241.1:0-13479 GCA_031392805.1 Rhodoferax sp.
ACTTCTTCGGCAATGAAGAAAAAGAAGTTCACCACGTGCTCCGGCTTGCCAGAGAATTTCTTGCGCAATGCCGGATCCTGCGTGGCGACACCGACGGGGCAAGTGTTCAGGTGGCATTTGCGCATCATGATGCAGCCCTCCACCACCAGGGGTGCCGTGGCAAAGCCAAACTCATCCGCGCCGAGCAGTGCGCCAATCGCCACGTCACGTCCCGTCTTCATCTGGCCATCAGCCTGCACCCGAATGCGCCCGCGCAGGCGGTTTAGCACCAGCGTCTGCTGCGTCTCCGCCAGGCCGATCTCCCAAGGGCTGCCAGCGTGCTTGATGGACGACCAGGGCGAAGCGCCCGTGCCACCGTCATGGCCCGCAATCACCACATGGTCGCTCTTGCACTTGGCCACACCGGCAGCGATGGTGCCCACGCCAATCTCGCTTACCAGCTTGACGCTGATGCTGGAATGGGGCGCCACGTTTTTCAGATCATGAATCAGTTGCGCCAGGTCTTCGATGGAATAAATGTCGTGGTGCGGGGGGGGCGAGATCAGCCCCACACCCTGCACACTGTGGCGCAGACGGCCAATGTACTCAGACACCTTGCCGCCGGGCAACTGGCCACCCTCACCCGGCTTGGCACCTTGCGCCATCTTGATCTGGATTTGGTCAGCACTGTTCAGATACTCGGCCGTCACACCGAAACGGCCCGAGGCGACCTGCTTGATTTTGGAGCGCAACGAGTCACCGGGCTTGAGCGGAATATCCACCGCCACCACGTCGTGGCCGATGATGTCGGCCATGGTCTCGCCCTGCCTGATCGGGATGCCCTTGAGCTCCTGGCGGTAGCGCGCCGGGTCTTCACCGCCCTCACCCGTGTTGCTCTTGCCGCCGATGCGGTTCATCGCCACGGCGAGCGTGGCGTGTGCTTCGGTGGAGATGGAGCCCAACGACATGGCGCCGGTGGCGAAACGCTTGACGATCTCTTTGGCGGGCTCGACCTCGTCCACAGGAATCGCCTTGGCCGGGTCTATTTTGAACTCGAACAGGCCGCGCAGCGTCATGTGCCGGCGGCTCTGGTCGTTGATGAGTTCCGCATATTCCTTGTAGGTGTTCCAGTTGTTGGCGCGCGTGGAATGCTGCAGCTTGGCAATCGCTTCCGGCGTCCACATGTGTTCTTCGCCACGCACACGCCAGGCATACTCACCCCCGGCATCGAGCATGTTTGAGAGCACCGGGTCGCCGCCGAACGCGCACCGGTGCATGCGGATAGCCTCTTCGGCAATCTCGAACACGCCAATGCCTTGCACCCGGCTGGGGGTGCGTGTGAAATATTTCTCGATGGTGTCGCTGTTCAGGCCAATGGCCTCGAATAGCTGGGCACCGCAGTAGCTCATGTAGGTGGACACACCCATCTTGGACATGATCTTGGACAGGCCCTTGCCGACGGCCTTAACGTAGTTGTAGATCGCCTTGTCGGCACTCAAATCGCCCGACAGATCCTTGTGAATATTGGCCAGCGTTTCCATCGCCAGGTACGGGTGCACGGCTTCGGCGCCATAACCTGCCAGCACGCCAAAGTGATGCACCTCACGCGCCGTGCCGGTCTCGACCACCAAGCCTGCGGTGGTGCGCAGACCCGCGCGCACTAGATGCTGGTGAATCGCGGACAGTGCCAGCAGCGCAGGAATCGCCACCTGCGTGCCATTGATGGCGCGGTCACTGATGACCAGGATATTTTTGCCACTCTTGATGGCGTCCACGGATTCAGCGCACAACGAGGCCAGCTTGGCCTCCACGCCCTCGCGGCCCCAGGCCAGCGGGTAGGTGATGTCCAGCGTGTAGCTTCGGAACTTGCCCTGTGTGTATTTTTCAATATCGCGCAACTTGGCCATGTCGGCAAAATCAAGAATCGGCTGACTCACCTCCAGTCGCATTGGCGGGTTGACCTGGTTGATGTCCAGCAGGTTCGGCTTGGGGCCGATGAAGGACACCAGCGACATCACGATGGCTTCCCGAATAGGGTCTATTGGCGGGTTGGTCACCTGGGCAAACAGCTGTTTGAAGTAGTTGTACAGCGGCTTGTTTTTGTCAGACAGCACGGCCAGCGGACTGTCGTTGCCCATGGAGCCGATGCCCTCCTCCCCCGCTTGAGCCATCGGATTCATCAGAAACTTGATGTCTTCCTGGGTGTAGCCAAAGGCTTGCTGGCGGTCAAGCAGCGTTGGATTTGACGTTGTGTTCGATGCCCAATCTGTCGGGCCTGCGCTTGACGTTGCCGAGCTTGACGTTGCCGAATTCGGAAACTCGGGCCTGGCCCCAGCTTCACCTATGTCATCCAGCCTGATGCGCAGGTTCTCAATCCACTGCTTATAGGGCTTGCTGTTGGCCAGGTTCGCCTTGATCTCCTCGTCGTCAATCATGCGGCCTTGCTCGAGATCGATCAGGAACATCTTGCCAGGCTGCAGGCGCCATTTGCGCACAATTTTATTCTCTGGCACGGGCAGCACGCCCGACTCGGAACCCATGATGACAAAGTCGTCATCGGTCACGCAATAGCGCGCCGGGCGCAGGCCGTTGCGGTCCAGCGTGGCACCAATCTGGCGGCCATCGGTGAACACAATCGAGGCCGGTCCGTCCCACGGCTCCAGCATGGCGGCGTGGTATTCATAAAACGCCTTGCGGCGCTCGTCCATGGTGGTGTGCTGCTCCCACGGCTCGGGGATCATCATCATCACGGCTTGGCTGATCGGGTAGCCGGCCATCGTCAGCAACTCAAGGCAATTGTCAAAGGTAGCGGTGTCGGACTGGTCGGCAAAGCTGATGGGGTAGAGCTTTTGCAGATCGGCACCCAGCACCGGGGACGACATCACGCCTTCGCGCGCCTTCATCCAGTTGTAATTGCCCTTGACGGTGTTGATCTCGCCGTTGTGTGCCACATAGCGGTAGGGATGCGCCAGCGGCCACTCGGGGAATGTGTTGGTGGAAAAACGCTGGTGCACCAGGCCCAGTGCCGAGACACAGCGCACGTCTTCCAGGTCTTTGAAATAAACCCCGACCTGGTCAGCCAGCAGCAAGCCTTTGTACACCACGGTACGGCTGGACATGCTTGGCACATAATATTCCTTGCTGTGCTTGAGGCGCAGATTCTGGATCGCCGCGCTGGCGGTTTTACGGATCACATAGAGCTTGCGCTCAAGCGCGTCCTGCACGATCACGTCGTTGCCACGGCCAATGAAGACCTGGCGCAGGATCGGTTCTTTTTCGCGCACGGTCGGCGACATCGGCATGTCGCGATTCACCGGCACATCGCGCCAGCCCAGCAACACCTGGCCTTCAGCTTTGATGGCGCGCTCCATCTCCTGTTGGCAGGCCAGGCGTGAGGCGTGCTCTTTGGGCAGGAAGATCATGCCAACGCCGTATTCGCCAGGTGGCGGCAAGGTTACATGTAGCGCTGCCAACTCTTCACGGTACAGCGCGTCCGGCAATTGGATCAAAATGCCAGCCCCATCGCCCATGAGTTTGTCAGCGCCGACGGCACCCCGGTGATCGAGGTTCTCAAGAATCTTCAGCGCGTTTTTGACAATGTCATGCGACTTGATGCCTTTGATGTGGGCCACAAAACCGACACCGCACGCGTCATGCTCGTTGTCGGCTGAATAAAGGCCGTGGGTCTGAAGGTATTGGATTTCGGCAGCGGTCGTCATCGCGCACTCCTAAAAATTACACTAAGGCGTTAAGAATACTGCATTGCAACAAAAGTGCCAAGTACAATAATTGGGGTCAGATTCCAATTAAAAGCCGACTGTTTTTGTTGAAAGATAATTGGGGTCATATCAAGTTTAATAGCAAAATATGGCTGTCATGCAGAATTTTTAATCTGTTTTGCCTCTGATCCCTGCCCCGACACCGGACGCCCCGCTCGACCCTTCATCACGCGGCGCTCGGTTTTCTTTTGCAGATCGGACACAAAATCAGCTTCACCCAGCGCCCAGCCCCGCAATGCTGACTGTGTCAAATCAGCCAGTTGGCGTTCTGTCACGCCGCCGCGCACCAAATCGGCATACGCCACCTCTCTGGCAAAGGGCGTGTTGCCCAGCTCCCAGTACAGCGGGTGCGGCGTGATCAGTCTGTCAGAGCGCAACCCCGTGTAGTGCCCATGGCTGGACCAGGGGTAGTCAGCCGCTTGAGCCACCATGCCCGCTCGTACCGGGTTGAGGTCGATGTAGGCCATGCAGGCCAGCAGGTAGCGATCAGACTGGATCAGCGTTGACTTGTAGCGCCCCTCCCACAGCGTACCGCTGCGGCCTTGCGCATCATTGAAGTGGCGCACGTAGCGCCTGCCGACAGCTTGCATCATCTGCGGCAAACCGTCAGCAGTTTGCGGCGTGGCCAGCAGATGGAAATGGTTGCCCATCAGCACATAGGCATGGATGGCGACATCGAACTTTTTCGCGTTGTCGCTCAATAAATCAAGCAACGACTGATAGTCCGAAGGGGACGCGAAGATGGCCTGCCGGTTATTGCCACGCTGAATCACATGGTGCGGATAACCGGGAAGCGAGAGTCGGGGTAGACGGGCCATGCGGACGTGATTGAATTCCGCCTGATGATAATTGGAATCTGACCCCAATTTTAAATATTATTTAAGGAGCATACTATTTATGGTGGACGCGGGCTATAGGCGAATTTAATGCCCCTAGTCGAATTGTTTATTTGTGTTTACTTGCGCAGCAGCCCGCCCAGCATTGCCATCAAATCACCTGAATTGCCGAGCCCTTCAGCAGGCGCATGACCATTGGGGGTGAGTTTGTCAATCAATCCCGGCAGCACGTTGGCCAGTTGACCGGCAGCGTCGCCCGGACTTAAGCCAAGCTTCGCCGCAATATCACCCATCATGTCGCCACCGAGCACTTGGCCGAGTTGATCTCCTGAGACCGGCGCGTTTTGGCCGCTACCCACCCACGATTTGGCCATTTCGCCCATGCCGGCCTGACTGAACTTCTCCAGCAAACCGCCCAAACCACCGTGCTGGCTGTCGTTGCCCAGCATGCCCAACACCACCGGCAGCAAGGCGCCAAGGCCACCCAGGCTGCCCAGCCCCCCCGCCAAGCCGCCCAAACCACCGCCTTGGGACTGCTGCTGTTTTCCATCCATCATGGCGCCTGCTGCCCCAAGAACTGCATCCAATAAACTCATAATTTTCCCCAAAGGTTGAAAAAACGACCACCACCATGGGGAATTAAACCACTGAACCAGCGACGCCATCAACGCGATTCAAGGTCGCGCAGACATCAGACGCCTTGTGGCAATATAAACCTTGTGTGTGTCAACGCGGACAGTCCAAATTCTTCCAGCAAAGCTTGCAGGCGCTTGGCAGCCGCCCGTTTTTTCTGACCCGTGTAGCGCGCTATGATGAGTTCGTTTTTCATGCTGTGCTCCCAGCCCACGAGTTCTGTCACGGTGACCTGGTAACCCCAGGCTTCCAGCAACAGGCAACGCAGCACATTGGTG
This sequence comes from Rhodoferax sp., assembly GCA_031392805.1. GTDB lineage: Bacteria > Pseudomonadota > Gammaproteobacteria > Burkholderiales > Burkholderiaceae_C > JANYCG01. The sequence continues at coordinate 5,506 of JANMVO010000241.1, forward strand.
AGCTGGCTGCCCATTTCACGGGTGTGCAGCGGGTGACGCCAAAGCTCGGCCAGTGGCGTACGGTTCAAGCTGAGTGCTTTGTTGGCGCTCAAGGCGCGAGCCACTTCTGCCTGGCAGCACGGCACCAGTACCATGAATTTGGCCTGTTTTTGCAAGCCAAAGGCAATCGCATCATCCGTGGCGGTATCGCAGGCATGCAGGGCGGTGACGATGTCAATGCGCTCCGGCAGCGCGTCTGACTGTGCTGATTGCGCCACGCTGAGATTCAGGAAAGACATGCGCCCGAACCCCAGCCGCAGGCTCAACTCACGCGACTTCTCAACCAGTTCGGGCCGGGTCTCAATGCCGTAGATATGGCCACCCGTCAAGGCTTTGAAAAACAGGTCATAAATGATGAAGCCCAGGTATGACTTGCCTGCACCATGATCCGCCAGAGTGGCCCCTGCGCCGCGTTCGGGCAACTCTAACAACAGCTTCTCGATAAACTGGAACAGGTGGTAGACCTGCTTGAGCTTGCGCCGCGAATCCTGGTTGAGCTTGCCTTCACGCGTGAGGATATGCAGCTCTTTAAGCAGCTCGGTGGACTGCCCGGGCTTGATCTCGGAGGCCAGCGGCGCAGGTTCTGGCGCATTGACTGTTTGTTTCAGGGATTGCCTGGCGGCTTGCTGGGGCGAATGTTGAGCACGAGGTTTGACTTTCATGGCTTCATCTTGCCATGCGGCCCCACATCCATTGCGGCCCAACCGTCAGGCCCGAGGCGGGTCAAGGTTTGCATATTCTTCTGGAAAATATCTTCCGCCTGCGGGAAGGCCTGCACCGCCAGGTCAATGCTGACTTCGCGCAGCAAATGCAAGGTGGGGTACGGCGCGCGATTGGTGTAGTTGGTGATGTCATCGACCGCCGTGCCTGCAAACTGGAATCGGGGGTGAAAACTGGCGAGTTGGATAACGCCTTCCAGATCCAGACCGGTCAAGACCCGGTCGGCCTGCGCCAGGAAGTCGTTGAAATCCAGAAACTCATCCAAACACCACGGCACTATTAAAAGCGTAGTATCCCTTGCAGCAGCATCAAGGGCTAGAAGGCTTTTTAACTCTTTTTTCAGGTCATTCAGAAGTGTCCCGGTTTGCGTCGCGTGGCTCACCGCATAGTGGATTTGCCCCTTGATGTGAACCGCTTTGGCAAACGGACACAGGTTCAGGCCAATCACGGCGCGCTCCAGCCAGCGCCGCATATCGGCCTCAACTGCAACCCTTGCAATTTGAGAGTCAGGAGGCTTCAACATCACGTCCTTGCTCAAGTCGCCGGCCTAACTGCCAAGCCAGCATGACGCCCACCACCGAGCAACTGCCGGTGACGATCCAGGTCCACTTCCAGCCCCCAGCGCCGCTGGCCACCCATGCCACCAAAGGCGGACCCGAAAACTGACCGAAAGACGACCACTGCTGCATCCAGCCCACCGTGGTTGAGACCGTGCCTTTGCCCGGTGCCAGGCGCACCGCCAGCGTGAACAGCGTTCCGGGAATGACACCCCCCACCATCGAAAACAGGAGTACCGCCACGTAGCGAACTGCGGGCGGCAGCCCGGCGCCATTGAATGTCATGAACGCCGCGAAAGCGGCAAAACCCATGACGCAGAAGCCGGTGCACAATAGCACCTGGGGCCGGATCCCGCGACCTTGCAACCACCCCGAAGCCACATTGCCCATCATGTTGACCGCCGCCGCCAGGGCCGTTAGCCAGGCGGTTGTGCCGCCCGAATAACCCGCCTGCGTGTAGATGGAGGGCAAGAAACCAATCACCGCCAGCCACTGGCCAGAGTACACGGCAAAGCTCAGTGCCACCAGCCAGGGGCCACGGGATGAAAGAGTCTGGCGCAGCCGATGTACCCAGGCTTCACTCGGCCGGCTTGTTTGACCCGTTTGAATTGCCTGGCTTGCCGGTTTCGCCTGACCCGCTTCATTGGCAACAGGATGATTTGGAGGTTGCCATGCCGGCCATGCGGACGGCGGACTCAACACAGCGTCTGACGGCAGCACCCGCCATACCCACAAAGCCATGGCAAGCGACAAAGCCGACAAGACCCACCACCAGACTTGCCAACCGGCCAGCGAAATCAGTGCCGGCCCGCACAGCAGCGCGAGCGCCGTGGCAAACGGCATATAAGTGCCCCAAATGCCCAACATGCCGCCCAATCGGCTGGGGGCCACCAACTGGCGGATCAAACCCGGTGCGGGCGTACACACCAGCAGGAAGCCCGCCCCTTCGATGGCGCGAAGCGCTAGTAAGCTAGTAGCAGTATGTGCCCATCCACCAAGGGCTCCCGCCCCAAAAAGCATGAGGAGACCAGCCAGCATGCAGCGCTTGAGCCCGATGCCGTCAGCCAGAAGACCCACCGCCAGTCCCAGCGTCATGCCGGCCAATTGCACGATGGAGAGCAGGAACCCGGCTTGCACCAAGGTGATGCCAAGCAACTCACGCAGCACCGGCAAGGCGGGGAACAGTTTGGCCACATGCAATGCCGCGCTCACGCCAGCGAGAATGACCACAACCGCAGGGGCAATGCTGTTACGGCCTGAGGGGAACAGTGCGGCGTTCACGACCATCACGACAACAGTTTGGCACCCGTCAGGCGCTCGTGCTCACGCGCTGCGAAGCGGTCAGTCATGCCGGCAATGTAGTCGGCGATGACGCGCGCTACCGCGCTTTGTTCGTGTGCTGTACCGCGCGCTGCATCGGCACGGGCGCAAAAACCGGCATGCATCTCCTGCGGTGCGGCCATATAAGTGCTGAACAGGTCACCCACCACTTGCCTGGCCTGCATTGTCATGTGCATGACCTGAGGATGGCGATACAGGTTTTGCAACAGAAATTTTTTAAGCGCGGCAGATTTCCCGCACATGTCAGGCCCAAACTGCAACAGCGGCGGCATTTCGCGTGCGGCATCAGCGCTTGGCGGGGCGTATTGCCCCAGGGCTCGCCCGGTAGCCAGAATCACGTCATAAACCTGCGCACTGAGCATGCGGCGGATGGCCTCGTACAGAAGGCGGCGGCCTTGGGGTTCCGAGTTCAGGTGCGGGTGTTCTGTCAGCGTTTCACGCCGGAAATCGTCGAACAATGGCACATTTTCCAGTTGCGCCATGGTGATCAAGCCTGAGCGCACGCCGTCATCAATGTCATGCGCGTTGTAGGCAATCTCGTCTGCCAGATTGCATAGCTGCGCTTCCAGACTGGGCTGGCTGCGCTCCAGAAAACGCCGGGCCACGCCGCTGCGGGCCGCTGCACCACTTGCCACACCACCTGCAAATGCTGGGCGGTGCACATCGCCTGCGGATGCGGATTCAGCTGCCTCCAGCTTTTCGGCGTTGGCGCGGGAACAGTGCTTGAGAATGCCTTCGCGGGTCTCGAAGCTGAGGTTTAGTCCATCAAACAGCGGGTAGCGTTGCTCCAGATGGTCCACCACGCGAAGGCTCTGCAGGTTGTGCTCAAAACCGCCGTGGTCAGCCATGCACTCATTCAAAGAATCCTGTCCGGCATGGCCAAACGGCGTGTGGCCAAGATCATGCGCCAGCGCAATGGCTTCGACCAGATCTTCGTTCAGGCCGAGGGAGCGGGCAATGGACCGCCCCAGTTGCGCCACTTCCAGCGAGTGCGTCAATCGCGTGCGAAACAGATCGCCTTCATGGTTAAGAAACACCTGCGTCTTGTAAACCAGCCGGCGAAAGGCGGTGGAGTGAACAATGCGGTCGCGGTCTCTTTGATACTCGGTGCGGGTCGGTGCCGGCGCTTCATGAAAGCGCCTGCCGCGCGATTGGGCAGGATCGCAGGCAAACACGGAAAGCATCGAATTCATCAAGATAACAGGCTGCTAGACCGCGTGTACAAACAAAAGTTAGCTACTGTTTTACGAGCTACGAAAAACCTGGCGAATCTGACCTGTTTCAGGCGCAACAGGCTTCGATGACCTCGCGCACCATCGCGTCAGGCGCACGGCGCACCGAGGCCTTGGCGGGCCCGTCAATCACGACAAACTTGATCTCGCCTGCTTCGGATTTTTTATCCACGCGCATCAGTTCCAGGTAGCGATCCGCATTGTCCGAGCCCGCTTGTCCCGATGCATCTGGCAACTTGGGGCCGCGCACCGGCAGACCGGCCTTTTGAATCAACGCGGTGAGCCGGCGCACCAAGGCAGCGTCCACCAAACCCAGGCGCTGCGACAAATTGGCCGCCATCACCATGCCGCAGCCCACCGCCTCGCCATGCAGCCACTGGCCGTAGCCTAGCCCGGCCTCAATGGCGTGGCCAAAGGTGTGTCCAAAATTCAGGATGGCCCGCAACCCATAATCGCGCTCATCCTGCGCCACCACCCAGGCCTTGATCTCGCAACTGCGTTTGACAGCATGCGCCAGCGCATAGGGGTCGCGGGCCAATAATGCATCCATGTTGCACTCGATCCAGTCGAAAAACGCCATGTCCGCAATCGGCCCGTATTTGATGACTTCGGCCAGGCCCGCACTGAGCTCGCGCTGCGGCAGCGTCTTCAGCGTGTCGAGATCGCACACCACTTTGAGCGGCTGGTAAAACGCGCCAATCATGTTCTTGCCCAGCGGATGGTTGATGGCCGTCTTGCCACCCACAGACGAGTCGACCTGGGCCAGCAGCGTGGTGGGGATTTGCACAAATGGCACGCCGCGCATGTAGCTGGCAGCGGCAAAGCCAGTCATGTCGCCCACCACGCCACCGCCCAGCGCAAACAGCACGGTCTTGCGGTCGCATTCATTCGCCAGCAAGGCGTCAAAGATCAGGTTGAGTGTTTGCCAGGTTTTGTGCGCTTCGCCATCTGGCAAAACCACGGTGTGGATGTTGCGGAATTTTCCCTGAAGGGCGTCACGCAGGCGCTGGCCAAAAAGGGGCGCTACGGTTAAGTTGGTAACGATCAGGGCAGTCGCTGCCTGGGGCAGATCGTCATAAATTGATGCATCATCCAACAGCGCGCTGGCGATCAGGATAGGGTAACTGCGGTCGCCGAGGTCAATGTCAACGATCTGGGGAGAATTGGAGGCTTGCATAACCAGCTAGTTTAGGTGAATCGCCCCGCATGAACCCGCGCGCCTATTGCCTGGGTAGCTCGCCTGCAAGTTCAAGCTGCATCACAATCATATTTACCAACGTTGCCACAGATGGGCGCCCGGTTTCAATGATGAAATGCGCCGTCTGGCGATACAGCGGATCCCGCAAAGCATGAAGGTCGCGCAGTCGCTTTAAAGGGTCCGCCACCTGTAGCAGCGGCCGGTTCATGTCATGTCGCAAACGTCTGAATAGTTCGTCTGGCGTGGAATTCAGGTAGACCACCTGCCCCCGGTCATGTAAACGCTGGCGATTGGCGGGGCGCAATACAGCCCCGCCACCGGTGGACAGAACACATTTTGGATTCAGCGTGAGCTCACCGATGACCGATTCCTCCACATCACGGAACCGGTCTTCCCCCTCGCGTTCGAAGTACTCGCGGATAGAGCAGCCTAACTGCTGCTCTATCACATGGTCAGAATCGAAAAAGGGAAGCTGAAGTCTTCGGGCAAGTTGCCGCCCAACGGTGGATTTCCCGGAACCCGGGAGGCCGATGAGGCCAATCACGCATAGACCACTTAAAAACTATAGGGCGAAGGAGGAAGTGCGCAGGGCGGACCAGTGTCAGGAACGGATGGAGCCAGACGGAAAGTGGTTGAGTTGCTGGTCTCGGTACCATTGGAGCTTACCGATGCCGTTAACTTGTTGATGACCCACAAGGCCGAGCCCTTCAAGTATGTCAAATTGAAAGCTGCTGTTCCATTCACACCCGTAGTTACGGTTGCGGGCACGCTTCCGCCATCCGAATTTTGAGGGGTCAACTTACCATCCTTTGTCCCAACAGCAACAGGTGCAATGTTAGGACAAGAACCTGCCGTGGCGACAGTAGTCGGAGTGCGCGTGCCATCTTCGACGGCTTCGAGAGAACTATTGCCGTTGACGTCTTCAGAACAATAGGTCGCCGTAATGGAACAGGCATCGCCTAAGCTAAATGCCACTGGCCGCATGCGCAAAGTCACGACCTGATTGGCCACCGGGTTATTGTTGGCATCCGCGACCTGCACCGAATAGGCCTGAACGTACAAAGTCTTGTCAGAGTTTTCTCCCAGTACAGATGCTGGACCAAATGCGACCGACAACGCCTGACCGCCAATGGTTAGCTGAACACTGTTATTGGATGGTGATGTCCCGGTCTGCACAGCCGTACTCTGAGCCTTGGCCGAAATCACGATTCCGTTTGGAATGGACGCAGCGGTACCAGCGGTAAACGTCGCCACTGCAACACCCGCGCTATTGGTGAAAACCAGCGCAGGCGCCAGGAACTCACCAGCCCCGGGCCCTCCTGACATTGAAAACTCTATTGGTACGTTAGCCACGGACTGATCTGTGGAGCCGTCAAACAACACCGCGCGGGCGGTCAATATGATCGAACTCTGCGTTCCTGACGCAGCGGTGATTGGTAAAGTAGTCTGGCTCGCGTTAAGCAGAATTTTATTGACGGCAGACACCGGCGGAGAAACCACGAGCGTAAGGTTAGCGGAACGCGACTGGCTATCAAATATAGTAATGGTTGCGGTACCTGCTTGCGATGACGTCAAGACGCTGGAGGCCGTGCCGCTTGCTACCGCTACGCTCTGGCTGGATGTGCCGTTTGCAAATATTCCCCGAGTCGTCGTGAAAATTACTGTAGATGCCCCAGGGGCCGACACAGTTATCGTCTGGGCAATATTCGTCACCACGACGGCATTGTTTGCAGGGGAAGTAACCGCCATTACCGCCGATGCGACACCACTGGTGTATGGTTGGGATTTGGCATCGCCTAGTGCGGTCGCATTGATGCTGGCACTACCGGCCCCCAACCCCGAGACTGCGACTGTCGCAACACCAGAACTGTTGGTCATGCCCGTTGGGGCATTCAAGCCAAGAACTATTGCATCAGTTGCAGCAAAGGAAACCGTTACCCCCGGCATCGGCACCCCGAACACATCTTTAACCGTAGCACTCAGTGCTGCGCTCGAACTACCAACAATCAGTGCCGACACTCCGGAACTACTCAAGGAAATGCTCGCTCCCACCACTTTTATCTGGCTGATTGCCGGACTGGCCGTGCAGCCCGCACAGGAAGCTGTCAGCGTAGAACTACGGTTCGTCTGATCAGCTGAGACTGCGATCATGGTTACGGTGGCACCTGTAACAGTGGTTACGACCGATGGTTTACTCAATATGACCCCATTTGTGGCGGCGAGGTCAATTGACGCGCCAGCCACTGATGCATTTCCACTGGTTAATGCAAAGATCGTAAACGTCAAAGATGAGGTTCCATCAGCGTTCAAGACACTTGCGCTGGAGTTGATCCTGATCGTTGCAACATTCGCGTTGGTGGTGGGGGTAGTGGTCGTAGCTCCGATTGATGTACCCGCGCTACCGCCGCCACCGCCGCAGGACACCAGCGCCACGGCAATTACGATACCAATCCCGTATTTCAAAACATTCATACTCATCTTCCTGCAATTCATTATCAGTACCAAAGACTAACGCCCAGCGCCGCGCTCTGCGACCACCTTAGGCGTGATAAACACCAGCATTTCCTGTTTGTTCGAAATTCTGGAACGCGTCTTGAACAGATTGCCAACGCCGGGAATGTCGCCCAGCAATGGCACTTTGGTTTCGCTGTCGGTCTCGTTCAATTCGAAAATACCACCAATCACAACGGTGCCGCCGTTTTCAACCAGCACCTGAGTCTGGATGTGTTTTGTATTGATGGCAAACCCGGCCGCCGTCGCTTGACCAACCGTATCCTTGTTGACATCCAGCGCCAGAATAATGTTGCCTTCAGGCGTTATTTGTGGCGTCACTTCAAGTTTCAGATTTGCTTTGCGAAAAGCGATGGAGGTCGCGCCACTGGATGAT
>JANMVO010000255.1:0-2524 GCA_031392805.1 Rhodoferax sp.
GGCGCACTCAATTTCGGGCTCGGCGACCCGAACGCATCGGCACACGCTCTGGTCGCTGTCTTCGCTGCGCTGCGGCGCGCCAGCATTGCCGGCCAGGGTTGCTATATCGACCTGTCCCAGATCGAGGCGCTGCTTGGCACCTTGCGCCCGTATTTGATCGACACCCAGGTTCACGCCCGCCAATCGCCGACGATGGGCAACACCCATCCAGACATGGTTCCGCATGGAATTTATCCGGCCATCGAGCCGGACTCCTGGCTGACGCTGGTGGTCGCGGATGACGTCCAATGGCAAGCCTTGAAGCGCCTTGCGCCGGGTGAGCCATGGGCACAGGACGCCCGTTTTGAGACGGGCGAAGGCCGCCGCGCGCATCGCGCCGAGATCGACACTGGCGTTGGCCACTGGACCGCGACACAGGCACGCGACGGGCTTGTGATTCAATTGCGCAATGTCGGCCTTGCATCGACGCCTGTGCTGTCGGTGCAGGAGCAATGGACAGACCCGCATTTCTCAGCGCGCGAGATCAAGCAAACCGTCGATATTCCAGTTTTCGGCACAGCGGAGATGTTCAAGGCACCCTGGCGCTTTTCGGACTTCGCCCCACAAATCAAGGGCTGCGGACCCTCAATGGGCCAACACAACGAGATGGTTTTTGGCGACCTGCTGGGCCTCTCAAAGGAGGATATCTCCGAGCTGCAGCAAAGCGGCGTGATTGCATGAGCGCCGCCCGAAATAATTGCCACAGAGGAAACGCCACCCCATGACCGAGCCATCCAATCAACCCAAAGCACCCGACACCGTGTCGCAAGCCCCCGCCTTGTGGGAAGGTGCCCTCGAAGAGGCGCGCAGCCTGATCGGCATCGACCTGCGCCGGACCAACCAGACCTGGAACACGGAAGCCGGTCCTGACTCCGTGCGCCATTTTTGCTGGGGTCTGGGTGACGAGAACCCGCTCTTCTGTGACCCTGCCTATGGCGCTGGCACCCGGTGGAAATCCGCGCTGGCACCCGGTTGCTTTCTCTACACCATTGACACCACCGTTGTCGCGCCCAAGTTGCGCGGGATCCAGTGGCTTTATGGCGGAACGGATTGGGAGTGGTACAAGCCAATCCGCCATCGGGACAGCTTTACGGTGCGCGCCCGGCTGCTCGAAGCGGTAGAAAAACAGGGCGGCAAGGCCAGGAGTTTCATCATCCAGACCGGAGAAGTGCTGTACACCAACCAGCATGGCGAACTGGTGTGCCGGGCACTCGGCAGCACGGCCCGCACGCCGCGCGCACAAGCCCGTGACGGCCTCAAGTACGAGGCCCGTGAAACGCACCACTACACACCGCAAGAGCTTGAACACATCGCCCACGCCATTGAGACCGAGGAACTGCGTGGCGCTGCACCCCGAAGCTGGGAGGACGTGGACGTTGGCGACGCCGTGCAGCCCTTGCTCAAGGGTCCACTTAACATCACCGACATGATCTGCTGGTATTCCGGCGGCGGTCACAGTTACCAGGCACATCGCCGCGCGACGATGCACCGCAAGCGCCACCCGGCAGACGCCTATGTCGATGTCAAGACTGGCGCGCAGGACAGCGCTGCGAGAGGACACACGGAACAGAAGATGGCACGCGACGTTGGCATGCCCGGAAGTTATGACGTGGGGCCGCAGCGGATCTCATGGGTCGGGCAACTGATGACCCACTGGATGGGTGACGATGGCTTCCTGCGCCGGCTCCACGTCTCGGTGCGCCGGCCCAACATTTTTGGCGACGTATCCTGGTGCCGCGCGAAGGTCGTTGACAAACGGATCGAGGAGGGCGCGCACCTGGTTGATCTCGAAGTGTGGGTCGAGAACCAGCTCGGCGAAGTCACCGCCAAGGGTACCGCTGTGGTCGAACTCCCCTCTCTCGGCCATGCCGCTTCGCGCTGAGACGCGGCACTTTTCCGGCCTTCAGCAATGCAGGCAGAGCGCGCCCAAGCCCTGCCATCGCCAACGGCGCCACCTGATTAATGACAGGCAAGACGCGTCTGTACACCGAAGGCGCAGCCCGTCAGGTGCCGGACAGTAAATAGCTGAAGCTGCATTAATATCTGCCACATGACCCCACCGAATCCCGCCACCCAGCCCCGGGAGTTTCTGGAATATCTTTTCCGCGCCGCTGTCACGCGCGCCCTGCCGCTGCACAACACGGCGTCCTTTTTGCCCGCGCCGCCAAGCAAAGAGAGCGGTGGCCGCACCCTGGTGCTGGGAGCAGGCAAGGCGGGCGGCGCCATGGCGCAGGCGGTCGAGGCGCTGTGGCCATTGGATGCACCATTGAGCGGCCTGGTCGTCACCCGCTACGGCCATACGCCACCGCGCCCGCCAGGATTGCTGCAACGCATTGAGGTGGTGGAGGCGTCACACCCCGTGCCCGACGCAGCGGGGCTGGCGGCAGCGCAGCGCATTCTGGCCCTGGCGCAGGGGTTGACCAAAAACGATCTGGTGCTGTGCCTGATCTCGGGCGGTGGCTCGGCACTATTGACCTTGCCCGCT